>NZ_JBSGCY010000008.1:0-99991 GCF_053602115.1 Nocardia sp. NPDC004582
GCCGGGCCCAGCGCCGGCTCGGGCGGTGCGGTGTGGGGGTGCTCGGGCGGTGCGGCGTGCGGGTTTTCGGTCATCGGGCGCCTCCCGTGGGTACCCGGATGTCCCAGGCTTCGCGGCGGCAGCGCCGGTCCACGTAGGTGACGACCTGGGTCGCGGATTCCACCAGCTCGCCGACCGCCACGATGAGCAGCGCCACCGAGAAGATCAGCACCGTCACCGTCCAGCGGTGGGTGCCGGAGAAGTCGGCGATGAACTGCGGCAGCGCCAGCAGCGGCACGATCAGCACCAGCAGCAGCGCGCGCAAATACAGCCACAGCCCGACCAGCTGCCATTCCGTGCCGCCCGCAAGCAGTTTCGCCCGCCCGGCCGCCTCGCGATAGCCGACCGAGCCGTCGAAGATGCTGGGCACCAGGGTGAATCGCCGTCCGCGCAGCCAGGCCAGCCAGATCACCGCGAACGGCGCGGTGAACATCAGAGGCAGGCCCACGGCCAGTACGCCGACCCCGATCAGCGTGTACATCACCTGATAGGCGAGTAGCGGTCCCGCTCCGGATCGCAGCCGCCCCAGGACACCGCGCCAGGTCGACGGCCTGCGATGAATGACGTCCAGTCCGGCGGGCACGGTCACCCCGCGCACGAAAAACCGTAGCCCCCAAGCACACAGCAGGCTGGTGAGCAGCGCACCCCAGAAGGTGCCGAGGTCGGAATCGCCGGTGATCGCGGCCGCGGCCACGGTGCCCGCGACGGACACCAGCACGGCAGCCACCCACGCCACCCCGAGCAGGGCCGCCAGGATCGTGATCCGCGCCTGGATCAGTGCGAACGGCAGGTCCAGCAGTTCCCGGAACTGCATCGGGCGAATCGGAACAACCGCCGGTTCGGTCGAAGTCGGTTCCCCCACCGAGCCGGTCGGCGAACCGACGGAGTCGGCGGCGGTCGGCAACACGGGCCCGAGTCTATCCGGACTCGGGGCCCAGGAGCCGGGCGACGACCTGCCGGTACATGTCCGGTTCGATCGGCGGCAGTCCCAGCAGCGCGCGCAGGTAGACGCCGTCGCCGACCAGTCGCACGATCTCGGCCCGCACCGGGTCCTCGATCTCGTTGTCCAGGGCCGTCTTCCAGGAGGTCATGACCTCGGTGATGGCCCGATCGGTCTCGGCCTGGGCGCTGTCGGGCGGCGCGTCGACGGTTCGCATGGCGGCGAGCATGGATCGGTACAGCGCGAGTTCCACGGCGTCGGATTCGTCGTCCGGGTGCGGCGCCTGCAGGTACCACTCGGCCACCGATCGGCCCTGTTCGATCGCGGTGCGCACCTGCTGGTCGGCCCGTTCGGTGACGCGGCGCAGCAGTCCGGCGAGCAGCGCGTCCTTGCTCTTGAAGTGATAGAGCAGCCCGCCTTTGGAGACGCCCGCGGTGGCGGCGACGTTCTCCAGGGTCACCTGGGACAGGCCCTTGTCGAGCAGCAGGTTCTCCAGGGCGTCGAGGATCCGGTCGCGGGTGCCGGCGGGGTCGCGGGTGGTCACGGGGCTTGACTGTACCGGCTGGACGGTTCAGGCTGGTACTGTACCGTCTGGACGGTTCAGAACCGAAAGTGAAAGCTGATGACCACCCACTCGACCGCACGCTCCGGAACCCCTTCGACCATCGACCGGCCCGCGGCCATTCGAGCCGTGCCCCAGGCCCGGCCCCGGGACTGGGCCGGGCTCGCCGTGCTGGCCCTGGCGCTGCTGCTGATCGCCGTCGACGCCACCGTGCTCGACCTGGCGGTCCCCTCGATCACCGCGGATCTCGCGCCCACCACCCCGCAGCTGCTCTGGATCATCGACGTCTACTCGTTCGTGCTGGCCGGCCTACTGGTCACCATGGGCACCCTCGGCGACCGCATCGGCCGCCGCCGCCTGCTGCTCATCGGCGCGGCCGGATTCGCCGCCGCCTCCGCGCTCGCGGCCTGGGCGATCAACCCCGAGATGCTCATCGCCGCCCGCGTCCTGCAGGGTGTCGCCGGCGCGACTCTGATGCCCGCCACCCTGGGCCTGATCCGGTCGATGTTCGCCGACGCCCGCCAGCGCACCCTGGCCATCTCGGTCTGGGGCGCGATGGCCGCCTCCGGCGCGGCGTTCGGCCCGCTGCTGGGCGGCTGGATGCTCGAGCACTTCTGGTGGGGCTCGGTATTCCTGGTGAACCTGCCCGTCATGGCGCTGCTGCTGGTGCTGGCACCGATCCTGGTACCGGAATCGCGGGACCCCGACCCGGGTCGCTTCGACCTGGTGAGCGCCGGACTGTCGATGCTGGCCCTGATCCCGGTGGTGTACGCGGTCAAGGAATTCGCGGCCCACGGCCCGAGCCTGAACCTGCTGATCAGCGCCGGTGTCGGGGTGACGGCGGGCGTGCTGTTCGTGCGTCGTCAGCGCGGGCTTTCGGCGCCGCTCATCGATCTGGACCTGTTCCGGCTGCCCGCCTTCCGGGCCGCGGTGTTCACCAACCTGCTGGCGGTGTTCGCGCTGGCGGGGGTGCTGTTCTTCGGCTCGCAGTATCTGCAGCTGGTGCTGGACAAGTCGCCGCTGGAGGCCGGACTGCTGCTGATTCCGGGCACGGTCGGTTCCATGCTGGGCGCGCTCGCCGCGGCCTGGCTGGTCCGGTACTGGCGTCCGGCGACCGTCCTCGCGGGCTCGCTGGCGACGGTCGCGCTCGGCGCCGGCCTGTACTGGCTGCTGCCCACCGATCCCTCGGGTTCGGTGACCCCGTTCATCGTCGGCTTCCTGCTGATCGGACTGGGTGAGGGTGTGGCCCTGACGGTTTCGGCCGACATGATCGTGAGCACCGCACCGGAGGCGCGCGCGGGCAATGCCGCCGCCATCTCGGAAACCGCGATGGAGATGGGTATCGCCCTGGGTGTGGCGGTGCTGGGCAGCGCCGTGATGGCGGCCTTCCGCGGCGGTCTGGACCTGACGCACGTGCCGTCGGGTCAGGCGGACGCGGCGCGTGAGTCGCTGGGCGGCGCCATCGAGACCGCCCGGGCGCTACCGGAACCCGCGGCCGGGGAACTGCTGCACTCGGCGCACTCGGCCTTCGTCAGCGGCATCCATCTGGCGGCCACGTCGACGGCGGCCATCCTGCTGCTGACCGCGTTCGTCGCCTACCGCGCGGCGACCCGCAAGACCGCGGCGGCGTAGTCGAAAAAGGCTGTGGCCCGGATGTTTCCGTGTTCAACGTGAAACATTCCGGGCCACAGCGCGTTCCGAGGGGCTACTGCTGCCCCTTGCCCGGCGGCAGTTCACGCGGGGCGCGGTAGTCGAGTTCGGGATTGCGGCGGCCCGCCAGCGCGTCCTGCTGCGGGGCCGCGGGCAGCGGATAACCCGGATCCACCACAGGGCCCTGGGGGAGCGGGGCGTAACCCGGGTAGGCGGCATAGGGCTGATCCACCACGGTGGCGGCCACGCGCTGCGCGTAGACCTGCTGGGGCGCGCCCTGCGGCAGGTACCCGTACTGCTGGGGCTGCGCGAACATCTGCTGTTGATGCTGCTGCGGCTGCGCGGAATCCTCCGAGTCCACCGTGACCTTGCGCGTGCGGCGCAGGGTGAAGGTGATCTCCTCGGCCTCCTCGAACGCCTGCCGCACGGTGCGCAGCGGGTGGGTGGCGGTGTCGAGGGCATTGGCCACGAAGGACGGGACCAGCGGCCGGATCCACCGGGCGGCGGTGTCGGTGAACGGCACGGTGCCGATGATCGGCAGTTCCAGCCCGCCCCCCTTGGCGGGCTGCGGCGCTTGCCCGGCGGGCGCGAGCGCGCCGCCGGACGGCATGGGGGCCAGCGCACCCGAGGTGAGCTGGGCGGGCAGGTTCGGCGACTGTGTCACGATCCCCTCTTGGGACACGGTGCTGTCCTTTCGATCTCCGGCCGCGGTCCCGGCCGGAAGTTCCAGTCTGGTGGCGGAGTCGAATTCGGCCACCGCCCGCTGCGCGGGCTCGGTGATGCCGATCTCGAAATTGCCGATGGCGGCGATGATGCGGGTGCGCTGCCGTTCCCGGTCGATGGCGGTGTCGGCGTGCGCGGCCAGCCGCGCGGCGGTGAGTTGTTGTTCCGCGCGCAGGTTTTCGGTCTCGACCCGCACCTCGGCCTGTTTGACGGCGATGGCGGTGGCGGCGGCCTGGTCGATCCGATCGGTCTCGGTGCTGACCGCGACGCTGCGGTCGAACGCCGTCTCGCCGCGCCACCAGCGCAGCAGCAATGGCAGCAGGGCGAGCGTGATCAGGAGCAGCGCGGTCGCGAGCCGCAGGACGAACGGCCCGAAATGCGCTGTGGTGTAGTCGTTCATGGCCACCCACCGGGCCCCGAGTCCGCGGTCGCCGTCGGTGTAGGCGGCTTTGCGGGCCTCGGCGAGGCTCTTGTCCTGCTCGGCGACCTTGGCGTCGAGTCCGTCCACCTTCGCCTGTGCCGCCTTGAGCTGGCCGCGGGCGTCCTCGAGCATCTGAGCGGCGGTGCGTTCCTCCGGACCACGTCCGGGCACGCCGGTCCTGGGGACCCCATCGCAGTCCTGAGCCGGGTTGATCTCGCAGCGCGCGATCTTCAGCGCGGTGTCGACAGTGTTCTGCGCCTTGGTGATCTGCTGATCCAGTGCGGTGCGCGCGGTCTTCGCCTGATCGAGGTCGGTGCGGGCGGTGACCACGGCGGGCGCGGATTCCACCGCGCGCTGCGCGTTCTCGTCGAGCAGCCGGTGCACGGTGCCGGAGAACAGCAGGGTGCCGGCCAATTCGGCCACCACCACCCCGGCCAGCGCCGCGACGGCGATGCGCCCGGCGAATTCGGCCACGGCCCGCCGGTTCTCCCGCCGATCGGGCGTCGCGGCGGTGGCGAGGGCCCGGGACAGCGCCCCGACCAGGAGGGTGGCGATCAACGCGATGGCCACGACGCCGAGGGCGGGCCAGCCCGCGGTCCCGGTGGCGGCGGCGGTGATCGCTCCCGCGGTGGCCGCGAACAAGGCCACCACCGCGCCGGTGACGGTGTAGCCCGCGCGCTCGGGACCCACGGTGAGCTGCGGTTGCGCCCCACCCAGCCAGACCAGCAGGTCGCCGGGTCCGGCCGGGGAATGGACGTGGGGATCGGTCATGGGCGGCTCACATCCTCTACGTCCCAGGTGGTTCGGCAGAGCGAAACTGTCGCTGATTCGTTGTCTCAGCGTGACAGGCGTCCGGCGGTTACACCGACCGCGGCGGGTGTGATGTGGCCAGGCTCACATCGCCCGTTTCGGGCCGCTGACGTGGTGTTGATCACCTGGGCCCGGTCTCGGGTATCGCCGAAAACCGTGCCGGGAGACAGTTTTACGGTTTGCTGAACGTGTGCTGAATCCCACATTCAGGAAAAATTCCGTACGGTCCGCACGTTGCGAGGCCATGTCGCCGGGGCGGCCGCCGGAGCGACGGAACTTGTCCGGAAAGTTAGCGGCCTAACGCCCGGTTTGCCGGATCAGCTGGTGGGGAAACCTGTTTCATTGCAGGTGGGAGGCAGTCTGGAGCTGCGCTGGACCGTCCGGCCGTCGACCTCGCGCGTGTGCGTCACAGTGGTGAACTCAACTGAAACGCACGGGCACCCCTGCCTTACACTGGAGAACGCGCGTGTGTTGGAGGACCGGATGTAGAAGCCCAGCTAGAAGCTGGAATTAGCCTTACCTGAGTTGGTTGGGCTCCAGTCCTGACTTATCGTTTGCTCTTACGCCGAACTACACAATTCGGCATATCTCCCCATACGGACGAGGCCCGATCGGTGCTCAGACTAGCGGGCGAGAACGGCACGGTGTGTAGCCAACGCGTAAGAGTTCCGTTACCACCGAGCACCCGACTAGGTAATCGAAGCGGGTGGACAACTGCAAAGTTGACTGCACGGAGTGACCATCAGCGCCGCTGGTCTCCGAAACGTCCGGACGCAGTCCAGACCGGAGGCGTTCGACGAAGGCCGCATTCTTCGAAGGCCTGTTTTTTGTGAAGGCAGAGGCATGACGCAACTTCCTGGCCACAGGTCCCCTGGACCCATCGGGCTCTATGACCCGGCGAATGAACATGACGCCTGTGGCGTCGCATTCGTCGTCGACATGCACGGCCGCCGCAGCCGCGACATCGTCGACAAGGCTATTACGGCATTGCTGAACCTGGAGCACCGTGGTGCGGCCGGCGCCGAACCCAACTCGGGTGACGGCGCGGGCATCCTGATCCAGCTCCCGGACAAGTTCTTCCGTGCCGTGGTCGACTTCGAGCTCCCCGCTGAAGGTTCCTACGCGACCGGTATCGCGTTCCTGCCGCAGGCACGCCGCGAGGCCGCCCGCGCCGGGTACGGCGTCGAGAAGATCGTGCGCGAGGAGGGCCTCGAGGTCCTCGGCTGGCGCGAGGTCCCGATCGACGAGTCGTCGCTGGGCGCGCTGTCGCGCGACGCCATGCCGACCTTCCGGCAGATCTTCATCGCCTCCCCCAAGGGCGGCGCCGAGCAGCTCTCCGGCATGGACCTGGAGCGCCGCGCCTACGTCATCCGCAAGCGCATCGAGCACGAGCTCGGCAAGTCGGGTGCCGGTGAGGGCGCGACCGGCAAGGAGTCGGTGTACTTCCCGAGCCTGTCCGGCGAGACCTTCGTCTACAAGGGCATGTTCACCACCCCGCAGCTGCGGGCGTTCTACCTGGACCTGCAGGACGACCGGGTCGAGTCGGCGCTGGGCATCGTGCACTCGCGCTTCTCCACCAACACCTTCCCGTCGTGGCCGCTGGCGCACCCGTTCCGGCGCGTCGCCCACAACGGTGAGATCAACACCGTCTCCGGTAACGAGAACTGGATGCGGGCCCGTGAGGCGCTGCTGAACTCCAACGTGTTCGGCACCGATCACGAGGGCAACAACCGCCTGGAGAAGATCTTCCCGGTCTGTACCCCGGGCGCTTCGGACACCGCGCGTTTCGACGAGGTGCTCGAGCTGCTGCACCTGGGCGGCCGCAGCCTGCCGCACGCCGTGCTCATGATGATTCCGGAGGCGTGGGAACGCCACGAGTCCATGACCCCGGAGCAGCGCGCGTTCTACCGCTACCACTCCTTCCTCATGGAGCCCTGGGACGGCCCGGCCTCGGTGTGCTTCACCGACGGCACGGTCGTCGGCGCGGTGCTGGACCGCAACGGTCTGCGCCCCGGCCGCATCTGGGTGACCGAGGACGGTCTGGTCGTGCTGGCGTCGGAGGTCGGCGTGCTCGACATCGACCCGGCCAAGGTCGTCTACAAGAAGCGCCTGCAGCCCGGCCATATGTTCCTGGTCGACACCTCGCAGGGCCGCATCATCTCCGATGACGAGGTCAAGTCCTCGCTGGCCGCCGAGTTCCCGTACCAGCAGTGGCTGGACGAGGGCCCGACCAAGCTGAGCGACCTGCCCGCCCGCCCGCACGTGCACATGTCGCACGACCGCGTGCTGATCCGCCAGCAGATCTTCGGATACTCCACCGAGGAACTGAACATCCTGATCTCGCCGATGGCGCAGACCGGTGGCGAGGCGCTCGGCTCGATGGGCACCGACACCCCGATCGCGGTGCTGTCGTCGCGGCCGCGGCTGCTGTTCGACTACTTCTCGCAGCTGTTCGCGCAGGTCACCAACCCGCCGCTGGACGCCATCCGCGAAGAGGTCGTGACCTCGCTGCGCAGCATGGTGGGCCCGGAGGCCGACCTGCTGAACCCGGGCGCGGAGTCCTGTCGTCAGATCACCCTGACACACCCGATCCTGGACAACGACGAGCTGGCCAAGCTGGTCCACATCAACGACGACGGCTCGCGTCCCGACCTGCGTTCGGTCGTCGTGCACGGCCTGTACCCGGTCAAGAAGGGCGGCAAGGGGCTGCGCAAGGCCATCGAGGCCGTGCAGCGCCAGGTGTCGGCGGCCATCGACGGCGGCGCGCGGATCATCGTGCTGTCCGACCGCGAGTCCAACGAGAAGCTGGCCCCGATCCCGTCGCTGCTGCTGACCGCCGCGGTGCACCACCACCTGGTCCGGGAACGCACCCGCACCAAGGTCGGCCTGGTCATCGAGGCCGGTGACGCCCGCGAGGTGCACCACATGGCCATGCTGGTGGGCTTCGGCGCGGCGGCCATCAACCCCTACATGGCCTTCGAGTCCATCGAGGACATGCTGGAGCGCGGCGCGCTGCAGATGCCGGGCAGCACCGGCGATCACGCGGCCGACTTCAAGAAGGCCGTCTACAACTACAACAAGGCGGCCGGCAAGGGCGTGCTGAAGGTGATGTCCAAGATGGGCATCTCCACCATCGCCTCCTACCGTGGCGCGCAGCTGTTCCAGGTCGTCGGCCTGGCGCAGGAGCTCGTCGACGAGTACTTCACCGGTCTGCGTTCGCCGCTGGACGGCATCGGCCTCGACGACATCGCCGACGAGGTCGCGCAGCGGCACCGGATCGCGTTCCTGGAGAACCGCAACGAGCGCGCGCACCGCGAGCTGGAGATCGGCGGCGAGTACCAGTGGCGTCGTGAGGGCGAGTACCACCTGTTCAACCCGGACACGGTGTTCAAGCTGCAGCACGCCACCCGCTCGGGCCAGTACAAGGTCTTCAAGGAGTACACGAAGCTGGTCGACGACCAGTCCGAGCGTCTCGCCTCGCTGCGTGGTCTGTTCAAGTTCAAGAGCGAAGGCCGCCACGCCATTTCGATCGACGAGGTCGAGCCGGCGTCGGAGATCGTGAAGCGCTTCTCGACCGGTGCGATGAGCTACGGCTCCATCTCGGCCGAGGCCCACGAGACCCTGGCCATCGCGATGAACCGCCTGGGCGGTCGCTCGAACTCCGGTGAGGGCGGCGAGCACCCGGCGCGCTTCGAGCCGGAGGAGAACGGCGACTGGCGCCGGTCCGCGATCAAGCAGGTGGCCTCGGGCCGCTTCGGCGTGACCGCGCACTACCTGACCAACTGCACCGACATCCAGATCAAGATGGCGCAGGGCGCGAAGCCCGGTGAGGGCGGCCAGCTTCCGGCGCACAAGGTGTACCCGTGGGTCGCCGAGGTCCGGCACTCCACCCCGGGCGTCGGCCTGATCTCGCCGCCGCCGCACCACGACATCTACTCGATCGAGGATCTGGCGCAGCTGATCCACGACCTGAAGAACGCGAACCCGCAGGCGCGGATTCACGTGAAGCTGGTCGCGGAGCCCGGCGTCGGCACCGTCGCCGCGGGTGTGTCGAAGGCGCACGCCGACGTGGTGCTCATCTCCGGCCACGACGGTGGTACCGGTGCGTCGCCGCTGACCTCGCTGAAGCACGCGGGTGGCCCCTGGGAGCTCGGCCTGGCCGAGACCCAGCAGACCCTGCTGCTCAACGGTCTGCGCGATCGCATCGTGGTCCAGGTCGACGGTCAGATGAAGACCGGCCGCGACGTCATGATCGCCGCGCTGCTGGGCGCCGAGGAGTACGGTTTCGCGACCGCTCCGCTGGTGGTCTCGGGCTGCATCATGATGCGCGTCTGCCACCTCGACACCTGCCCGGTCGGCGTCGCGACCCAGAACCCGGTGCTGCGTGAGCGTTTCACCGGCAAGCCGGAGTTCGTCGAGAACTTCATGCTCTACATCGCCGAGGAAGTCCGCGAGCTGCTGGCGTCGCTGGGTCTGCGGACCCTGGACGAGGCCGTCGGCCGGGTGGACCTGCTCGACACCACCGCCGCCAAGGCGCACTGGAAGGCCGCCAAGCTCGATCTGTCGCCGATCCTGGACGACGTCGAGACCGCGTTCATGTTCCAGGACCGCCGCCGCACCAAGGACCAGGACCACGGCCTGGACAAGGCGCTGGACAACGAGCTGATCGCGCGTTCGGCCGACGCCCTGGAGCGCGGCAAGCCGGTCAAGTTCGAATCCAAGATCACGAACGTGAACCGGACCGTCGGCACCATGCTCGGCCACGAGGTGACCAAGCTGTACGGCGGAGTCGGCCTGCCGGACAACACCATCGACATCACGTTCACCGGTTCCGCCGGTAACTCGTTCGGTGCGTTCGTCCCGGCCGGTATCACCCTGCGGGTGGTCGGCGACGCCAACGACTATGTCGGCAAGGGTCTTTCGGGTGGTCGCATCACGGTGCGGCCGTCCGACGACGCGCCGGAGACGTACGTCGCGGAGCAGAACATCATCGCGGGCAACGTGATCCTGTTCGGCGCCACCAGCGGCCAGGCGTTCCTGCGCGGTGTGGCCGGCGAGCGCTTCGCCGTCCGCAACTCGGGCGCGACCGCGGTCGTCGAGGGTGTGGGCGACCACGCCTGTGAGTACATGACCGGTGGCCGCGTGGTCATCCTCGGTGAGACCGGCCGCAACTTCGGCGCGGGCATGTCGGGCGGTATCGCCTACGTGTACAACCCGAACGGCACCTTCGAGGCCAACCTCAACACCGAACTGGTCGACCTGGAGCAGCTCTCGGCCGATGACGCGCAGATCGTGCACGACATCGTCGCCCAGCACCGCGACGAGACCGGTTCGGCTGTCGCCGAAGGCATCCTGAGCGACTGGTCGCAGCAGGTGACCAAGTTCGTCAAGGTCATGCCGCGCGACTACAAGAAGGTCCTGCTCGCCATCTCCGAGGCCGAGAAGGCCGGCCGGAACGTGGACGAGGCCATCATGGAGGCGGCTCGTGGCTGACCTCATCCTTGCGGTGCAACGCAGCACCATCGTTGTTCCGTGCGCGCAGCGCATTAGTCAGGAGTTCGTAAATGGGTGACGCACAAGGCTTCCTGAAGCACACTTCCCGGGAACTGCCCAAGCGCCGTCCGGTTCCGCTGCGGCTCATGGACTGGAAAGAGGTCTACGAGGAGAATTTCTCCCACGAGACCCTGCAGAAGCAGGCCAGTCGCTGTATGGACTGCGGTATCCCGTTCTGCCACAACGGCTGTCCGCTGGGGAACCTGATTCCCGAGTGGAACGACCTGGTGTTCAAGGGCGCGTGGAAGGAGTCGTTCGATCGGCTGCACGCGACCAACAACTTCCCGGAGTTCACCGGCCGCCTGTGCCCGGCTCCGTGTGAGGCGTCCTGTGTCCTGGGCATCAACCAGGACCCGGTGACCATCAAGCAGGTCGAGGTCGAGATCATCGAGAACGGTTTCGACGAGGGCTGGGTCACCCCGGTCTACCCGACCCGTCTCACCGGCAAGCGCATCGCGGTCGTCGGCTCCGGCCCCGCGGGCCTGGCCGCCGCCCAGCAGCTGACCCGGGCCGGTCACACCGTGACCGTGTTCGAGCGCGACGACCGCATCGGCGGCCTGCTGCGCTACGGCATCCCGGAATTCAAGATGGAGAAGCGCTTCATCGACCGCCGCGTCGCGCAGATGGAGGCCGAGGGCACCATCTTCAAGACCGGTGTGAACGTGGGCGTGGACATCACCGCCGAGCAGCTGCGCAAGCAGTTCGACGCGGTCGTCCTGGCCGGTGGCGCCACCATCGCGCGTGATCTGCCGATCCCGGGTCGCGATCTGGACGGCATCCACCAGGCCATGGAGTTCCTGCCGCTGGCCAACCGCGTGCAGCTGGGTGACCAGATCACCGACGAGGACGGCCTGCCGCGCATCAACGCGCGTGGCAAGAAGGTCGTCATCATCGGTGGCGGTGACACCGGCGCGGACTGCCTGGGCACCTCGCACCGTCAGGGTGCGGAGTCGATCCACCAGTTCGAGATCATGCCGCGTCCGCCGGAGGAGCGGGCTGCGTCCACCCCGTGGCCGACCTACCCGCTCATGTACCGGGTCTCCTCGGCGCACGAGGAGGGCGGCGAGCGCGTGTTCTCCGTCAACACCGAGCGTTTCGTCGGTGCGGACGGCAAGGTCACCGGCTTGCAGGCGCACGAGGTGAAGATGGTCAACGGCCGTTTCGAGAAGGTCGACGGCACCGACTTCACCCTGGAGGCGGACCTGGTGCTGCTGGCCATGGGCTTCGTCGGCCCGCAGAAGAACGGCCTGCTCGAGGGTCTGGGCGTGGGTTACGACCAGCGCGGCAATGTCATGCGCGACCGGGACTGGGCCACCACGGTGCCCGGCGTCTTCGTGGCCGGCGACATGGGCCGCGGTCAGTCGCTGATCGTGTGGGCGATCGCGGAGGGCCGCGCCGCGGCCGCCGCGGTGGACAAGTACCTGGAGGGTGAGACGGCGCTGCCGTCGCCGATCACCCCGACCATGGTGGCGCAGCGCTGAGCCGAGCCCGGCTCGAAAGCCTGAAAAGCACCCCCGGACTTCGGTCCGGGGGTGCTTTTTTCATACCGAAATCGTATGTGAAATGTTTACTAGTCAGTAGCTTCGGGGAGTTTTTCGAAACCCTGGACAGGGGACCAGTTACACCTGTTAACTTACACCCCGTGTGGAGTCCACCACTCCGAGTCGTCCGCAGCGCTCGGTAAGTATGGATCGGTCCCGGAGGATCTCGGGACATCTTGGAGGAGAAAAATGTTCCGCAATCGCCGCGCGGCCGCAATCGCGACCTCTACCGCAATGGTTTTCGCCGGTATGGGCATGACCGCGCTCGAGACCGGTGTCGCTGCCGCCGATGGCACCTGTGCCATCAGCTCGCACGCCGAGAAGAATGACATCAGCACCGTCGGTATCACCATGACCTACGACAAGTCGGTCAACGGTGATTCGCTCGGCGTCGGCACCACCGCCACGTACAAGATCGTCGTCGGTACCACGGGCATCGGCAACCCGTACGTCAACACCATCACCGACTACCCGCCGGCCGGCTTCGGCACGCCGCTCGAGGCCAGCGTCACCGCCTACCACCTGGCCGGTGGCCAGCGCACCGAGGCGGTCACCCCGGAGCCCAACGGCGGCGGCTGGAAGGTCACCAACCCGGGTTGGTTCGTGAACTCCGGCAACCCGGTGACCTACACCATCACCTACCGCGTGCCCACCAACCTGTCGGCCGGCCAGCAGGTCACCAGCGGTGGCATCGGCGTCGCCGGCACCGTGGGCGTGAGCAACAGCCTGCCGAACCTGACCGCGTGCTTCACCGCCCGCCCGAACACCGTCGGCGAGTCCGCCCTGGGCAGCCTGAACAACAACGGCCTGGGCTCCTCGGACGGTCAGACCAGCTCGACCGGCTCGATCTCCGACATCATCTCGGACGCGATCCGCAAGTACATCGGCAGCTGATCCCCGACCGGGCCGATTCGATCGATAGGAACACCCGTACCGATGCGCACCCGTAAGTCACCGGCGCTCACCGCGATCGCGGGCCTGGCGTTCTCGCTGGCCCTCTCGTTGTCGCCGGAAGCCATCGGTACGGCCACGGCCGATCCCGCGAATTCCACGGAATCCCATCTCGTTTCGATCGATCGGCCCGGACAGCGGCAAGAAGAGTTCAAGGTCTATTCGGCCGCCATGGATCGGGAGATCACGCTCCAGGTCCTCACCGCATTCGACAACAGCGTGCCGCGGCCGACGCTGTACCTGTTGAATGGCGCGGGCGGCGGCGAAGATGCTGCGACCTGGTATCGGCAAACCGATATTGTCAGTTTCTTCTCCGACAAGAACGTGAATGTGGTATCGCCGGTCGGCGGTAAATTCTCGTATTACACCGACTGGCAACAGGATGACCCGGCGATCGGCCGCCAGAAATGGGAAACCTTCCTGACCGCCGAACTGCCGCCGATCATCGACAAGGCGCTGAACACTTCCGGGGTGAACGCGATCGCGGGCGTCTCCATGTCCGCGACCTCCGCGTTGAACATGGCCATCCTCGCGCCCGATCGCTACCGCGCGGTCGCCGCCTACAGCGGCTGCGCCTCCACCGCCGACGACAACAGCCGCAAGTACATTCAGATGGTGCTCGACCGCGGCAACGCCGACTCCCGCAATATGTGGGGTCCGCCCGGCGACCCGGACTGGGCCCGGCACGACGCGGTGCTCAATGCCGAAAAGCTGCGCGGCAAGGCGCTGTTCATCTCCAACTCCACCGGACTGCCCGGTCCGATGGACACGCTGGACTCGCCGTCGATCGGCGGTCGCCCGGCGACGCTGGCCAACCAGATCATCCTGGGCGGCCTGATCGAGGCCGCGACCAACGGGTGCACCCATCAGCTCGCCGACCGGCTGGGCGCGCTCGGGATCCCGGCGCAGGTCGAATTCCGGCCCTCCGGAACGCATTCCTGGCGGTACTGGGAAGACGCGTTGCACCGCTCCTGGCCGCTGCTCGAGGCCGCGCTCCAGGGCTGATCCGCCGAGGTTGCCGGATAATGCTGCGCCGGTGAATGTTCGGCCGGAATCGGACGTCTCGAGCCACTCGCCTGGCACTGCTGACTAGGCCCCTTTATGCTTGTCGGCGGTGTGTCGCTGATCTCGTCGACCAGTTTGTTTCGGCGAACTCATACGGGGCGGTTACGTGGGTTAACCCGGAGTGCACCGGAGTGTCATCCGGCGACCGCACCATGATCGGGAATACGGGACGGTGAGATGTCCCGGCACAAGCGTGAACTGGAGCAAGGGTGCGGTTGAAGAATATTGTCGCGGCTGCGGGGGCAGCGGCGAGCGTGCTCATGTCGGGAATCGTCCTGGGCAGCGGTCCCGTTTCGGCGGACCCGGGTTGCCCGCGTCTCTACACGGTCGCCGTCCCCGGCACCTGGGAGACCGGCCACGACAAGGACCCCAAGCCCGGCATGCTGGCCACGGTGACCAACGGTCTGCCCGGTGAGGTCGACTACGTGACCTACGCGGCGACCGCCTTCCCGTGGGAGGGCGACATCTACGCCGCCTCCAAGAAGGAAGCCGTCGACAACGCCCGCGGTCTGGTCCAGGCCATGGCCGCGCGCTGCGCGGGCACCAAGATCGCCATCACCGGCTACAGCCAGGGTGCCGACGCCGCAGGCGATCTCGCCGCCGAGATCGGCACCGGACACGGCGTGGTGCCGCCGGATCGCGTCGCGGCCGTCGCGCTGATCTCCGACCCGCGGCGTTCGCCCACCGACGCCCAGATCGGCCCGTTCGCCCCGGGCGCGGGCGCGGGCGGGGCGCGCGCGGGCGGCTTCGGCTGGGTCAGCGACAAGGTGCGCACCGTGTGCGCCATCGGCGACCTGTACTGCTCCACCGAGGAGACCGACTTCGTCACCCGCTTCGCGGGCTTCCTGGCGCAGGCCACCAACCCGAACAACTTCAACCCGTGGCAGACCCAGCTCGAGTTCGGGTCGATCCTCAATGACCTGATGGCCCAGGGCGGTTTCGGCACCCTGCAGGCGCAGCTGGCCGAGGGCGCCGACAGCGAGTACGCGCACCAGCTCGAGCAGTTCTACCGCAGCGGCAAGCACACCAGCTACGGCAGCTACGGCGTCGGCGGCGGCCAGACCGCGCTGACCTGGATGCACAACTGGATCGCGACCAACGCCTGATCCTGGAGTGAGAGGTCTTGCGCCGCAGGACCGCATCGCATCGAAAAGGCCGCTCCCATTCCGGGAGCGGCCTTTTCGATTGTCCGGGGGTTGCCGGCCGCAGGAGTACCGGGGTCAGGGCAGGGCGCGTTGCGCGCGCGGCAGCAGGTCCCAGACATGGCCGTTCTCGTTGACGGTGGCGGCGGTGCGGCCACCGGTGCGCGAGTACAGGATTCGGGTGATCGAGCAGTAGTCGATCGGGAAGGTGAGCGGCCGCGCCAGTCCCAGCACGTCCTGCAGCAGCACATTGATCACGCCGCCGTGGGCGAACACGACCACGGTGTCGGCGGGCGCGGCGGCCGCCACGATGCCGGTGACGCTGTCACGCACCCGCGCGACGAAGGCGTCGCCGTCGATCTGCTCGGGCAGGTGCCCGGCCTTGATGCGCGCGTAGGTTTCCTGGAAGTCGCGCTGCGCGTCCTCGATCGGGATGTACATCGGCAGATCGCGGTCGTATTCGGCGAGCCCGTCGACGATCTCGATGTCGAGTCCGAGCTTCTCCGCGGTGGGCCGCGCGGTCTCGCGGGCCCGCCGCTGCGGGCTGCTGACCACCCGCGCGATCCGGTGCTGGGCGAGTGCGGCCGGAACCCGGCCCGCCTGTTCGATCCCCAGCGCGGTGAGATCCGGGTCGGCGTGGCCGGACTCGGCCTGGACGCGCTGCGGCTGGGCGTGGCGGACGAGGATCAACTGCACACCCCCACTCTGCCGCACCCGGCCCGCGGCGCACCGCGGGGGTGCCGGGGGTCAGCTCTTCTTGCGGCGCATCAGGTAGACGATGCCCAGCACCAGGATCACGATGCCGATGCAGCAGACTCCCAGGAAGCCCCAGAAGCCCATGCCGCGTTTGCTGCTGGAGCGGCGGGCGGCGGTGTTCTCGAGGGCGGCGTTCCAGGTGTCGGGGTGGGTCCACACATTGTGGTCCAGCAGTGTCGCCTGGGTCATGAGATCTAGGTAGTGCATGGAATCCCCAATCGTGTGGCCGGCGGCCCCTCCCGGGCCGAACCCCCAGACTAACCGGGGAGACGGCCGCGGGAATCAGGGTTTACCCGGGTCCTGCCGGGATCAGCTGCCCGCGCCGCGCGGTTTCACCAGCGGGAACGGCAGGGTTTCGCGGATACTGCGACCGATCAGCAGCATGACCACCCGGTCCACGCCGACGCCGAGCCCGCCGGTGGGCGGCATGGCGTGTTCGAGGGCCTGCAGGAAGTCCTCGTCGAGTTCCATGGCCTCCGGGTCGCCGCCGGCCGCCAGCATGGACTGTTCGGTGAGGCGGCGGCGCTGTTCCACCGGATCGGTCAATTCGCTGTAGGCGGTGGCCAATTCGACGCCCCAGGCGACCAGGTCCCAGCGCTCGGTGACACCGGCGACATGCCGGTGCGCGCGGGTGAGCGGGGAGACCGAGGTCGGGAAGTCGATGTAGAAGGTGGGGGCCTCGGTGGTCGCCTCCACCAGGTGCTCGTACATCTCGAGCACGAGCTGCCCGGCGTCCCAGCCCAATTGGAACGGGACGCCCGCCTTCTCGCAGAGCAGTCGCAGCCGTTCGGCGTCGGTGTCGGGGGTGATGGTTTCGCCGATCGCCTCGGAGACGGCCCCGTGCACGGTCTTCACGGTCCAGTCGCCGGAGATGTCGATCTCGGTGAGCGCGCCGTCGGGTCCGGGCCGCAGCGCCACCATCTTTCCGTTGGCGGCGACCGCGGCGGCCTGGATGAGCTGGCGGCAGGCGTGCATCATGCGTTCGTAATCGCTGTGCGCCTCATAGGCTTCCAGGATCGTGAACTCGGGGTTGTGGCTGTAGTCGACGCCCTCGTTGCGGAAGACGCGGCCCAGTTCGAACACCTTCTCCATACCGCCCACGCACAGCCGCTTGAGGTACAGCTCGGGCGCGATGCGCAGGTACAGGTCCAGGTCGTAGGCGTTGATGTGGGTGGTGAAGGGCAGCGCGTTGGCGCCGCCGTGCACCTGCTGCAGCACCGGGGTCTCGACCTCGAGGAAGCCCCAGCCGTGCAGGCTGTCCCGCAGCGACCGCACCACCGCGCTGCGCTTGGCCAGCACCTCGCGGATATCGGTGTTGATGGCCATGTCGACGTAGCGCTGCCGCACCCGGGCTTCCGGATCCGACAGGCCCTTCCACTTGTCGGGCAGCGGGTGCAGGCATTTGCCGATCATCCGCCAGTCCTGTGCGAGCAGCGACAGTTCGCCGCGGCGGCTGCGGCCCAGCTGGCCGCTCACCTCGACCAGGTCGCCCAGATCGAAGAACTCGGTGAACGATTCGCTGCGGTCCGCGCCCACCCGGCCGCGGTCGATGAGCAGCTGGATATCGCCGGACCAGTCGCGCAGCACGGCGAAGATGACGCCGCCGTAGTCGCGAATCCGCAACAGCCGACCGCAGACTCGCACCGTGGTGCCCTGCGGGCAGGCGCGGGCGGCGGCCACGGTGTGGGTGGGCGGATAGGCGACGGGGTAGGCCTCGACCCCGGATTCCTGCAGCTTGACCAGCTTGTCCATCCGCACCCGCACCTGTTCGGGGCGGCGCGGGCCGTTCTCCTCGAGCTCCTCGGGCGGCAGGTCCGGCGGGCTGCCGTCGGCGTGTAAACCGTTGACGCCGGCCGGAACCGAGGGCCGCAGGCCGGTGTGGGCGGAGGCGTCGTGTTCGCGGCCGAAGCGGGGCAGGAAGCCCTCGGCGAGCGCGCTGGCGGTGGCGACCCGCAGCAGGTGGCGGCGTTCCTCGAACATGGAGAACCGCGGCACCCATTCGGGCTGGTATTTCACATTGGAGCGGTAGAGCGCCTCGAGCTGGTACCAGCGGGAGAAGAACATGAGCACGCCGCGCCACAGCCGCAGCACCGGGCCGGCGCCGATCCGGCCGCCCTCCTCGAAGACCGCGCGGAAGACCGCGAAGTTCAACGAGATCCGGGTGATGCCGTACTGGTCGGAGGTGAGCGCGAGCCGCGAGATCATCAGTTCCATCAGCCCGTTGGGGCCGGTGCGGTCGCGGCGCATGAGGTCGAGGGAGACGCCGGTGCGGCCCCACGGCACGAACGACAGCATGCCGAGCACCTGGCCGTTGGGCGCGACCGCCTCGGCGAGCAGGCAGTCGCCGTCGAGCGGGTCGCCGAGCCGGTCCAGGGCCATGGAGAAGCCGCGTTCGGTCTCGGTGTCGCGCCATTCGTTGGCGCGTCGCATGACGTCCCGCATCTCTTCGGGAGAGATCTCCTTGTGCCGTCGCACCCGCACCGTGATGCCTTGTTTGGCAAGGCGATTGGCGGCCTGGCGGACCGGCTTCATATCGGGTCCGGCCAGCGAGAAGGTGCGGGTCTCGAGGATGGCCTCGTCGCCCAGGCGCAGCGCGGACAGCCCGGCCCGGCGGTAGGCGGTGGCGCCGAGCTCGCTGGCGCCCATCACCGCGGGGGCCCAGCCGTACTGGTCGGCGAGCCGCAGCCAGGCGTCGATGGCGTGCGGCCACGCCTCCTTGGGCCCGATCGGGTCGCCGGAGGCCAGGCAGACGCCGAGCTCGACGCGGTAGGTGATGGCGGCCTTGCCGCTGGGCGCGAACACCACGGCCTTGTCGCGGCGGGTGGCGAAGTAGCCGAGCGAGTCCTCGACGTCGGATCGTTCGATGAGCCCGCGCAGCGCGGATTCGTCGAGCCCGGTGAGCGCGTTAGAGGAGCGCTGTGACCGGAACAGGGTGATCACCGCGGCCAGCAGCGCGATGGCGCCGAACAGGCCGAGCAGCAGGTTCACCGGATGCGGCGGATGCCCGTCGAAGTCCTCGTTGGACACCAGGATGGTGGCGGTCACCCGCGACACCGCCCACAGCGCGCGCTCGGTGTGGTCGGGCAGGCTGCCGGGGAACAGTTCGACCAGGCCCCACCCGGCGAGGCTGCCCAGGGCCAGCCCGCCCGCGAGCACGCCCAGCGCCCGCCACACCGCGCCCTGCTGCACGTGCGTGTAGAACTCCGACCAGGACGCGATCAGCACGCCGATCACCGTGAGGTGGATGATCAACGCCACCAGGGCGTTGATATCGCCCTCGGAGGCGAAGTCGAGGGCGTTGGCGAGCGCGAAGGCCGCCATGTAGCCGACCAGCAGCCACCAGGCGATCCGTTTGCGGCTGGCGGTCGCGCCCGCCAGCAATCCGATGACCAGGGCCCACACCAGGGAGGTGTCGGGGGCGTCGAAGTAGTAGGTGTCGACGAAGTGGCGCAGATGCGTGGTCAGGTAGCGCAGCCCGGGCGAGATGCTCCAGGCGAAGCACAGAACCGAGAAGATGCCGAGCGCGGTGCCCGCGAGGTGCGGCAGCTCCCGCAGCCGGCCGTGCCCGCGGTGCGGCACCTCCGGAGACCGCGGCTCCGGTCTGTGGTCGGAGTCGGGGTGCGGCCGGTCCTGCGTGGAAGTCACCGCACCAGTGTGAATGTTGCCCGTACCCATGTGCACTCAGAACCCGGTTCGTGTCTCGTCGCCGCGGTGCGGCCGGTAGCTATCGCCGCGGTGCGGCCGGTGGCTACTGCCGCGGTGCGGCCGGTGGCGGTTATCGCCGCGTGGCGGCCGGTGGTGGGGGCGCCGTTTGGTCTCGCGGCGGCCACGGGTGAGGATGTATCCCATGTCGGATCCATTCGATGTCCCGATCGAGGACGAGGTCATTCGACTCGGCCAGTTCCTGAAGCTGGCGAACCTCATCGATTCGGGTTCGGAAGCCAAGACGGTTATCGCCCAGGGCCTGGTACGTGTCAACGACGAGGTGGAGCTGCGCCGCGGGCGGCAGCTACACGCCGGGGATGTGGTGGCGTTGGCCGGGCACAAGGCTCGGGTCACCAGCGGCTGAAGGCACACGGGTTCCCATTGTCGGGGGTTCCGGGCTTCAGCCGCTGAGAGCTTCCCGAGAGTCGGCCTAGTCTTCGCTGCGAACCACGACGCCGTCATGGTCGCTGTAGAGCATGTCGCCGGGGACGAAGCTGACGCCGCCGAATTCGACGGTGACGTCCTTCTCCGCATTGCCTTCCAGCTGGGTGCTCTTGCGCGGGTTGGTGCCGAGCGCCTTGATGCCGATGGGCATGGTGCGCAGCACGGCGGAGTCCCGGACCGCGCCGTTGATGACGACGCCGGCCCAGCCGTTGTCCACGCCGCGGCCCGCGATGATGTCGCCGACCAGTGCGGTGTGGATGCTGCCGCCGCCGTCGACGACCAGCACGCGGCCCTGGCCGGGCTCGCCGAGGGTCTGCTTGACCAGCAGGTTGTCCTGGAAGGTCTTGATGGTCACGATGCGGCCGGCGAAGCTCTCACGGCCACCGAACTGAATGAACTGGGTGTCGCAGCTTCGGATCTCGGGGCCGATCTCGTCGGCTAGGTCGGCGGTTGCCACTACGTTCGTTGATTCGGTCACGAGAACTATCTTGTCAGGGCGAATATCCGCAAGTCACGGGCGGTGCGATTGCGGTAGGCGGTGTACGCCTCGGTGGTCTCCTCGAAGCGTTCGAAGATCGCCCGCTTGCGGTCCTCGTCGGTGACCAGGGTGGCGGTGACGGGCAGGTGCTGCCCGGCGATGGCGACCTCGGCGGCCGGGTTGGCGAGCAGGTTCGCGGTCCAGGCGGGGTGGTGGGCCTGGCCGAAGTTGGAGCCGATCACGTACAGGGTGTCGCCGTCGTGCACGTAGAGCAGCGGCGTGGTGCGGGGTGCCCCGGACTTGCGGCCGACGGTGGTGAGCAGGATGACGGGCGCGCCGATCGGGCCCAGGACGGTGTATTTGCCGCCGCTGCGTTCGAGCACCCGGCGATCGAGCGGGGTCAGCTTGCGGATGACCAGTGATCCGAGCTTGGTGGCGGCGAACGGGCTGGCCAGCCGGGACAGCAGGTTGGTACGGGAACCCCAGATCCGTTCCGGGAACTGCTCACTCATACCGCGACAATAGTGCTCCGCGACCGGCCGTGCGGTGGCTCGGGTCGGCTGCCTCGGGCCGGTGGTGATGCGCTCCGCGCTCGCTCCGCGATCTATCTACAGGAATGAATCAACCGCTCAGTCGGATTCTCGGGCGCATACTGGCGACCACCCGGTGAATCCAGGTCGGGGGAGGCATGAAAATGGAACCGGCGATCGACTCCGATGGCGTCGACGAGATCCGTTCGCTGCTGGCGTCGACCATCGCCGGATTCCAGGCCGCCTGGGAGGCCGCCGGATCCCCGCCGAACCTGGTCGAATTCCTGCCGCGCGCACCGCGATTGCGCCGCGTCGCGCTGATCGAACTGATCAAGGTGGACCTCGAATACCGCTGGATCCGCTACGACTTCCCCAAACGCCTGGCCGAATACCGCGGCGAGTTCGACGAATTGCGTTCCGGCCCACTGCCGCCGGATCTGGCCTACGAGGAGTTCCACGCGCTCGAGCGCTGCGGCGTCGCCCTCGACATCAGCTGCTATCCGACCGAAGCCGCCCCCACCGAATGGGCCGAGCACGACTACCGCAGCACCCTGATCGCCCGCCCGCAGGCCCAGCACGCGCTGGAGGGCATCGAGGTCGGCGACCGCATCGACGATTTCGATCTGCTGGTGGAGTTGGGCGCGGGCGCCTTCGCCCGGGTCTTCCTGGCCCGGCAGCGATCCATGCAACGCCTGGTGGCGGTGAAGATCTCGCAGAATCACGGCACCGAGTCCGAGACCCTGGCCCAGCTCGACCACGAGCACATCGTGCGCGTCTTCGATCAGCGGCTGCTGGCCGATCGGGAATTGAAACTGCTGTACATGCAATACCTTCCGGGCGGCACGCTGTCGAAAGTGCTGGCGCTGGTGCGTTCCCGGGAACCAGCCGAACGTGACGGCGGCATCCTGCTGGAGGCCGTCAACGCCGCCATGCGCGACAAGGGCGGCCTGATTCCGGGCGAATCCGCCACGCGCACCGCGCACGCGGACCGGACCTGGCCGGAAACCGTCGCGTGGCTGGGCGCCCGGCTGGCCCGCGCGCTGGACTACTCGTCCGCGAGCGGCGTCCTGCACCGCGATATCAAGCCGGCCAACGTGCTGCTCACCGCCGACGGCAGCCCGAAGCTCGCGGACTTCAACATCAGTTTCAGCCTGCACGTGGCGGGCGCGAGTCCGCTGGCCTACTTCGGCGGCTCGCTGGCCTACATGTCCCCCGAACAGCTGGCCGCCTGCCACCCGCAACTGCCGGAGACGGCCGAGGAGCTGGACGGGCGCAGCGACATCTACGCCCTCGGCGTGGTGCTGTGGGAACTGCTCACCGGCCGGCGTCCCTTCGACGACGAGACCCGCGCGGGCGATTCGGAGTCCTCGCTCGAGCGCATGCTGCGGCTGCGCCGCCACGAGGTGGATCCGGTCCACCTCGTGGCGCTGCCGCCCGACTGCCCGGCCACCCTGCGCCGGGTGCTGCTGAAATGCCTGGCCCCCGACCGCGAGAACCGCTGGGCCGACGGCGCGGCCCTGGCCCAGCAGCTGGAGCTGTGCCTGGACGAGCGGGCCCGCGATCTGGTGGATCCGCCCGAACACAGCTGGCGGGCCCGGGTCGGGCCGTGGTCGCTGCTGGCGTTGATCACGGTGGCCAGCCTGGTCGGTGACGCGCTCGGCATGGCGTACGCGAATCTGCACAACCATCCGCTGTGGGCGCTCTGGTTCACGCCCGAGGAGCGGGCGCGGTTGCAGGTGGTCGGCAACGCGCTGGTATTGATCTCGACGCCCGCGGCCATCGCGGTCACCAACTATCTGTGCCGCCGGGCCTTCATCGTGTGGCGCGGGCTGCGGCGGGGCCGCACCTATGATTCGGCCGCCCTGTCGCTGGCCCGCCGGGACACGTTGAAGAACGGTGACCGGGTGGCGCTGCTGGCCTTCGCGTGGTGGGTGCTGGCGGCGGTGGTGTCGGCGGTGTCGCTGGCCGTCCTCACCGACCTGTCGCCGGGGCGGATCGCGAATCTGGTGGCGACGCTGCTGGTTTCGGGCGCGATCGCGGTCGCCTACCCGTTCTTCGTGGTCACCTTCTTCATCGTGCGCTGCTTCTATCCGCGGCTGCTCACCCACGGCGAGACGGCCGAGGATCGGGACGCGTTGCGTGCGCTGGGCCGCCGCTGCACCCGCTATCTGGCGGTGGCCGTGGCGATTCCGCTGGTCGGGGTGATCGCCAGCCTGATGTTCCTCGACGCCGGGGAGGTGGCGCTGGTGCTGGTCCCGATCTACGGCCTCTGCGTGGCGGGCGTATTCGGCTTCCTCGGCGACTACTGGCTGTTCCGCCAGACCGAGGCCGACCTGCTGGCCTTCGAGCGCGCGGTCAGCTGAAGTAGACCCACGCGAAGATCAGCATCCACATCGCGCCCACCGCGAGCCCGGCGATCGCGAACCCGCGGTCGTCGCGGCGCTCGGGTTCGACGGTCAGCGCGACCAGGCCCAGCACCACCGCCGGAACCGCGGTGAGTCCGCACAGGAATCCGAACACCCCGAGCACGAACGCGGCGATCCCCATCCCCTTCGACCGCGCGGGCGGCGGCGTGTAGGGCGCGTAATAGGCGGGATACCGCATCGGAGTGACCGGCTGCCAGGGCAATCCGCTCATCACCCGATCGATTTCCCCGCAGGTCCGCGCATTGAGCGCGTGCCCGATGCGTTCGGACAATTCCTCGACCGTGATCCGCCCGGACTGAAAACTCTGTTTCAGCGCCTCGATCGCGTGTTCCCGATCGGCATCACTGGCCAGGAATTGCGGTGCCGCCCATTGAGGTTCCATCTGGTTCTCCATCGAACCCGAAGCCGACTGTCACTGCTTTCGAGCGTATTCCTCGCGGCGGTCGAGGGGTTCGAATCGAGACGGGGGACACAGGGTCAGGCGCGGCCGTGGCGCCGTTCGTAGGCGTTGCGGTCGGCGGCCTCGCGGGCGCGGCGGTCGGCGTCGGCCAGGGCGGGGTCCAGGCCGTTCTTGATCAGCCGGTTGCGCCGGAAGACGTAGGTGAGGGCCGCGGTGAAATAGATGAGCGGCAGGTACAGCAGCGCCATCATGGCCAGGCCCATCCAGAGCGGGCCGGGGATGAGCAGGAACAGGCACAGCACCGGGATGATCGGGATCAGCATGCGCGACAGATAGCGGCGGGTGGCGCCGGGGCCGGTGAGGTCGCGCAGCACCCAGTCCCGCATGGACGGCGGGAGCGGCCGGCCGCAGATGTAGCCGAGGCGCTGCAGCGGGCTGGGGGTCGTGCGTTCGGGCATGCGCCCAGGATCCCTCAGCGGGGGAGCGGTGGACAACCGCGGGGGGTCGGCGGCTCTGACGACCCGTGGGCTGGATCAGGCGTTGGTGCGGTCGGACTCGGCGGCGGCGCGCTCGGCGTGGAAGGCCGAGACCTGGCTGACCAGGTTGCTGGTGGAGCTCTTCACCGCGAGCTTCACGAAGGGCTCGATGGTCTTGCCGAGAATCTTGCCCGCCAGGCCGCCGGGAACCCGGTAGTCGACGATGGCGTCGATGGTGCAGGATTCGGCGCCCTTGTCGTGGAACAGGAAGGTGGATTCGATCTCGAAACCCTTGATGGATTTCACCGCGATGGCGTATCCGGGCTCGTGCCGCACGATCTTGATGGTGGAGTGCAGCGCGATCGGCCCGAGCTGAATGGTGCCGTCGAAGGTGGCGTCCACGCCTTCGATCTGGTCGGTCAGCGGGGTGAAGGCGCTGATCTCATTGATGAATTTCGGCAGGTGCCGGTAATCGTTGACATAGGCGAAGGCGGATTCGGCCGAGGCGGCGCAATCCGCGACGATCTTGACTTCGGTCATGGGCGCAACTGTAACGTGTTCTAGTTTTGTCCGCAGGTCTTGTGATGCATGCCATCTATGAGCCGGCGCACCCGAATTCGGCCCTCGCGACGCAGGTCACGCCGTCACGGCGAGCGTCGCGGCCAACCCGAACACTAGCGCCATCACCAGCACTTCGGCAATCGCGCGCCGCAAGGACTGCTCCGCAGTCATCCGATGATCGGCGGCCTTCGGCACCCAGCTGCGCCGCCACCACCAGCCCAGCCCGATCAGCACCGCCACCAGCAGCGTCTTCGCCAGCAGGATCCGCCCGTAGCCGCTGGTCACCAAGGGGCTCACGCCGCCGAGCCGCACCAGCCCGTTCACCAGACCGGTGAGGGCCACCGTCACCACCAGCGGCAGCGCCCGATCCGAGTACCTCGGCAGCAGCTCCGCCCACTCGCCACGGGTGCGCACGGTCAGCGCCAGCGCCAGCAGCAGCCCGAACCAGGCCGCCGCGGCCAGCGCGTGCACCGCCGCCAGCACCGACCCGAAGGCCTGCTGCGACATGTGCCCGGTGATCGGCCGCAGCGCCAGCGTGACGGCGGTGAACACCAGCACCAGATCCGCGGTGGCCCGATCCGGCCGCCGGAACCCGAAGGCGCTGTAGACCGCCACCACCCCGGTCCCGATGAGCAGCGCGATCCCGATCTGGCCGCCGCTCACATGCGCGAGATAGTCGCCGAACCGGGCCCCGGTCAGCCGCCGCGCCGGAATCCCTTGCACCTCCGCGGCTTCCAGCACCAGCATGGTGAATTCGGTAGCCGCCCACGCGGCGGCGGCCACGGTGAGCGCCCGCCAGTGCGGGGCCAACCGGTCCGAGAGCCGCGGCAGCGCCGCCAGCCCCAGCACGGTCGCCCCCGCGCAGTCCGCGAGCACCCGGATCGGAGCCTCGGCCTGCACCGGATCGTCGGCGGCCAGCGCCCAGGCCAGCGCGGCCCCGGCCAGGGCGGCCGGAATGACCAGCAGCAGTAGCCATCTCGGTGAGCTGCTGCCGCCGGTCGTCCCGCGCTCCCGGCGACGATCGATGCGGCCGGGCCGGTTCACGAGCGCCGCTTGCCCCGTCCGCCGAACAGGGCGAAGGCCAGGCCGCCGCCGAACAACGCCACCGCGCACACGATGAAGATCCACAGCGGCACCCCGCCGTCGGAACCGCCCGACTTGGCGCCCGCGTCCGACTTCGGGCCGGGAGTTCCGTTGCCCGCCTTGGTGAGCGTGAACGACCGGGTGCCGCTGACCGGGTGCCCGTCGGCGGAGGTGACCCGGTAGGCGATCTTGTACTCGCCCACCGGACCCAGCTCGCCGACCTCGACGCTGAGCGTCGCGCCATCCACCTTCGGCTGGCCCTTCGACCACAGATTGCCGTCCGGACCGGTCACCGTCATGGACGGGTAGGCGGGCTGCAGGCTCTCGTTGAAGGTGACGCTGACCGTCGCGGGGGAGGTGTCGATCTGCGCGCCGTTGTCCGGGCTGGACCCCACGACCGCCGAATGCGCGCCCGCGACACCGCCGCCGAGCAGCGCGAACACGGTCACCAGGAGACCGGTGATCAGACCGGCGAGTTTGCGGCTCATGACCGCCGTCCCCGGATGACGCTGCCCAGGCCGAGCGCCGCGCCCAGCGCGCCGAGCGCCAGGCCGACGCCGCCGAGCCAGCGGGCGGTGTCGTCGGTGGCCTTGTCGCCCTTGTCCGCGTCGGCCGCGGCGGGGGCGTCGTCATCGCCGCCGGTGCTCTTGGCCAGGGTGAGGGTGGGGGCCGGGTGCTCGGGCTCGGAGCCGTCGGCGTTCGCCGGCTGGTTCCAGTCCACGACCTTGCCGTCGCTGTAGGTCTGGCTGGCGTTGAAGCTGACCTTCGCCTGCTCGGGCAGCGGCCCGAGGGAGACCGCGAAACGCTGGAACTGCCCGGGCGCCACACCCGGGTTGCCCGGATCGGCGGTCCAGGTGACCGATACGGCCTGGCCCTGCGCGTTCTTCTCGACCTTGGAGGTCCAGCCCGCGATCGGCTCGGTGCGCGCGCTCGTCAGATTCGGCAGCGTCACCGAGACCTTGGTGGTGGAGGCGGTATCGGATTCGGTCGGCACCCGGAAGGTCGCGACCGTGTATCCCTTCTGGGTCGCGCCGGGGGCGTCGACCACCACGTGCGCGGAGGCGATGCCCGCGCCGGACAGCAGCAGCCCCGCGGCCGCCGCCGACGTGATCAGGGCACGTGAAAGAGCGGTGTTCATGATGTATTGCCTTCTCTGACAATGGTTACGGGAAGGTAGGAAGCGGGGTTACACCGTGACCGGGGGCGCGCGCGGTCCGGCCGCGCCCAGTGCGAGAAGGGTTTTCGAAGTGGGGGAGTGGTGCGCCGGGCGCAGCCGGGCGACCCGCGCGCGCGGACCGGCGGGGTGGGTGAGCGCGACCCGGACAGCCCGAGAGATCACCTCGTAGAGGCGCTCGGCGACCAGGATCCCGAACGCGCAGACCAGCCCCGCGATCGCGTGCGCGAACACCATCGGCCCGTGCGCGGTGAATTCCATTGCCCGCGCGGCGTGCCCGTGCTGCACCAGGCCGCTCAGCGCGACGTGGCAGACGGGCTGGCCCGCCAGCATGAGCAGCGGCAGCGCGGCGGGCGGGCGCAGCAGGGCGGCGATCGCGCCGAGGGCGGCCGCCGCCAGCATCAGCAGCATCAGCCCGGAGCTGCCGGGGTAGCCGCCGCCCGCGAATCCGTGCGCGCCGACCGCCAGGGCGGCCATGGCCACCCCGGCCGATCCGCCGCGCACCGAGCTCATGGGTGACTCAGCGCACGCCGAGGCGGTTGAGCACGTCGGCCTCGATGCCGGAGAGCTCGTTGGAGATCGAGGCGTGCACCGCGCGGCGCCGCGGCACCGGCATCTGGGCGGCGGTGCGCACCGCCGCGGACAGGCTGTCGAGCCGGTCGCGGCTGGCGGTCACGAACTTCTTGGTCTCGGTGTCGGTGTGCTTGGCCTCGATCTCGGCCAGCGTCGACTCCACGCCCGCGATCCGGGCCTGCAGCTTGGCGCCCGGCCCCGCGAACTCGCCGAGCTGATCCAGGCCGACGCCGAGCTGCTGGGCGCGGCGGGTGTCGAGCTGGCCGCGCACGAAGGTGGCGCCCCGGTAGGCGAGCGGCGCCAGCACCGGCACCAGGATCCGGGCCACGCCCAGGTACTTGCGGATCGAGGCCGCGCTGAACGGGTCCCGCTCGGCGCGGGCGGCCAGCTTCTCCGCCGCCTTCTCCTCGGCCTGCAGCTTCGCGATCTCGGCCTTGGCGACCTGCTTCTGGGTGCGCGCCTCGGCCCGGTTGCGCTTGCGCTCGTTGCGCGCCCCGAGCTTGGCCTCCATGCCGGCCTTGTGCTTGAGGGCTTTCGCCTCGGCTCGGCGGCTGACCCGCTTCTTGCGCTTGGTGAACAACCCCATTGATGGCCTCCGTCATGCTGGTTCGCCATGGCAGTACAGGGCCGGGGGAAATGCCTGTCCGCCCATGAAACACAGTGTGCGAATCACCCTAACGGGTGGGTTCCCGCCACAGCGAGCGCCTGGCGGAAACAGGGCGGCCCGCCGACCCTGTCGGGGGATGAGGCCATACTGACTGGCGTGTATTCGGGCATCGGTGACCATGGCCAGCGGGCCGCGTTCGTGGACGCGCGCGCTCTGATCGGGTGCCGGCACCGGCTTTTCCTGGACGCCACCCATCCGGGCGTGTTGACCGGAGTCGCCGAGGACGCCGGCGTGCAGCAGCGACGAGAAGCGGCGGCCGCGCACAGATCTCAGGTGCGCGACACCCTGGTCGCCGCCGCCCCCGAGAGCTGGACGGTGATCGATCCGCAGCAGCCCGCCACCGCGCGGGCCGCCGCCACCATGGCCGCCATGGCCGCGGGCGCCGACCGCATCTGGGGCGGGCTGCTGCCGCAGGAGACCGACACCGGCCGCCGCGGCGGCTGCGAAATCCTGTGGCGCGACGCCGATCGCGGCGGATACCGCCCGGTCATCGTGGTGAACCACAAGGTGACCGACCCCCGCCAGCCCGACCCGGCCGACCACCACCCGCTGACCAGCGACCTGTACCAGTGGAATCCCCACGAGGACAGGCATGTCCGCACCCGGCCGCAGCCGCGCGACCTCCAGCGCCTCGCGCACCTGTACCGCATGCTGCAGCGCCACGGCCTGGCCAGCCCGGCCCTGACCGGCGGCGCCATCGGCTACCACTTCGACCGCATCCTGGTGCACGATCTGGCCCCGCTGCTGGCCGACTACGACATCCGCTACGCCGACCGCATCGCGGTGGTGCGCGGCGAACTCCCCACCGTCCCTTCGAAAGTCCCCGAATGCCGCCAGTGCCCCTGGTTCACCAGGGCCCCTGAGGAGGGCGGCCGCAGCTGCGAGCAGTGGCTGGTCGCGCACCGCGACGTGAGCCTGGTCGCCCCGGGTTCGCGCGCCGAGGTGCTGCGCCGGCACGGCGTCGAGACCATCGACGAGCTGGCCGCCTGGAGCGGCGACGATCCGGACGACTGGCAGTACGAGCCGTTCACCGAGGCCGTGGTCACCGCCCGCGCCTGGGCGACGGGCGCGCCGCTGGTCCGCCGGGTGGACCGGGTGCGGGTGACCCGCGCCGACGTCGAGGTGGACGTGGACCTGGAGAGCTTCCAGGAGCACGGCGCCTACCTGTGGGGCACCCTGCTCGACGGCGTGTACCGCCCGTTCGTCACCTGGGATCCGCTGCCCACCGAGGACGAGGGCCGCTCCTTCGCCGAATTCTGGACCTGGCTGATGGGCGTGCGCGCGCAGGCCGCCGCCGACGGTAAATCCTTTGCCGCCTACTGCTATTCGCGCACCGCCGAGGACAAGTGGCTCTACGAGTCGGCGCGCCGGTTCGCGGGCCGCCCCGGCATCCCCACCGAACGGGAGGTGCAGCGGTTCGTTGACGGTCCGCAATGGGTGGACATGTTCCAGGCGGTGTCGGAGCAGTTCATCTGCCCGAACGGCAAGGGCCTCAAGAAGATCGCGCCGGTCGCGGGCTTCCACTGGCGTGACGCGGAGGCCGGCGGCGAGGCGTCGATGGCCTGGTACCGCCTGGCGGTCGGCTACGACGGCGGTGCGCCCGACCTGTCGCAGCGCACCCGCATCTTCGAATACAACGAGGACGACTGCCGCGCCACCCAGGTGCTGCGGGATTGGATGACCGACCGCGCGGACGCGGAGGTTCCCGCCATCGCCGACTTCGACCGTCGTAATATCGCGTCGTGACCGAACACGTCGAACACCTGGAGTTTCAGGCCGAGACCCATCAGCTGCTGGAGCTGATGATCCACTCGGTGTATTCGAACAAGGACACCTTCCTGCGGGAGTTGGTCTCCAATGCCTCCGACGCGCTGGACAAGCTGCGCCTGGAGACCTTCCGCGACAAGGACCTGCACGCCGACACCTCGGATCTGCACATCGAGCTCGAGGTCGACCGCGACAACCGCGTGCTCACCGTGCGCGACAACGGCATCGGCATGTCCCGCGCCGAGGTGGTGGACCTGATCGGCACCCTCGCCAAGTCGGGCACCGCCGCGCTGCGTCAGCAGCTACTGGAGGCCAAGGCGGGCGACCAGCAGGCCGAGGAGCTGATCGGCCAGTTCGGCATCGGCTTCTACTCGACCTTCATGGTGGCCGACAAGGTCACGCTGACCACCCGCAAGGCCGGCGAAACCACCGGCACCCGTTGGGAATCGGAGGCGGGCAGCCCCACCTACACGATCGAGGAGCTCGACACCGCCCCGCAGGGCACCGCGGTGTCGTTGCACCTGATGGCGGCCGACGAGGACGATCACCTCTTCGACTACACGCAGGAGTGGAAGCTCCGCGAAATCATCAAGAAGTACTCGGATTTCATCGCCTGGCCGGTCCGGATGGACGTCGAGCGCACCGTCATGGAGGGCGAGGGCGAGGACAAGGTCGAGAAGACCCTGGTCGAGACCCAGACCCTGAACTCCCAGAAGGCGTTGTGGACCCGCCCGCGCGGCGAGGTCACCGACGAGGAGTACACGGAGTTCTACAAGCACGTCGCCCACGCCTGGGACGATCCGCTCGAGATCATCCCGATGAAGGCCGAGGGCACCTTCGAATACCAAGCGCTGCTGTTCATTCCCTCGCACGCGCCGTTCGACCTGTTCACCCGCGAGCACAAGCGCGGTGTGCAGCTCTACGTGCGCCGGGTGTTCATCATGGACAACTGCGAAGAGCTGATGCCGGAGTATCTGCGCTTCGTCAAGGGCGTGGTCGACGCCCAGGATCTGTCGCTCAATGTGTCCCGCGAGATCCTGCAGCAGGACCGCCAGATCCAGATGATCCGCAAGCGCCTGGTGAAGAAGGTGCTGTCCACGGTCAAGGATCTGAAGAACGCCGAGGACCAGGCCAAGTACCAGGAGTTCTGGCGCGAGTTCGGCCGCGTGCTGAAGGAGGGCCTGCTCTCCGACGCCGACAACCGCGAGACCATCCTGGGCGTCTCGTCGTTCGCCTCCACACACTCCGAGAGCGAGCTGACCACGCTGGCCGGGTACGTCGAGCGCATGCCCGAGACCCAGTCCGCGATCTACTACATGACCGGCGAGTCCCGGCAGCAGATCGAGAACTCGCCGCACATGGAGGCGCTGCGGGCCAAGGGCCTCGAGGTGCTGGTGCTGACCGACCCGGTCGACGAGATGTGGGTCGGTTCGGTCACCGAGTTCGAGGGCAAGCCGATCATCTCCATCGCCAAGGGTGAGGTCGACCTCGAGACCGAGGACGAGAAGAAGGCCTCCGAACAGCTGCGCGAACAGCGGGAGAAGGACTTCTCCGAGGTGCTGGACTGGCTGCGGGGCGTGCTCGACGCGGAGGTGAAGGAGGTGCGCCTGACCAACCGGCTCACCACCTCCCCGGCCTGCATCGTCGGCGATGTGTTCGATTTCACTCCGATGCTGGAACGCATGTACCGCGCCTCCGGGCAGGAGCTGCCGCACAGCAAGCGCATCCTGGAACTGAACCCGGACCACGCTCTGGTGACGGGTCTGCGCGACGCGTTCGCGAAGGTGTCCGGCGACGAGGAGAAGCCGCTCGCTCTCACCGAGACGGCCGAATTGCTCTACGGCACGGCGGTTCTCGCCGAGGGCGGGGAGCTGAAGGACCCGGCGCACTTCGCCCGGATCCTCGCCGATCGCCTCACTCGCACGCTCTGATCGGGCGCGACGGATCGGGTCGTGGCGGCCTCGCCGGCACGTTCCCGATCCATAGCGAGCGGGAATCGGTCATGCTCGAGCGGGTCCGGGTGTGACGATGCACATGTCTTGGTGATTTCCGGGAACTCGAGGCGAGGGCGTACGTTGTATGTCTTGGTCGTTAGTTTTTCGTGTTCGTGTTTCAACATGCTCGCGCGGAACAGTGTGCGGGCGTCGCTTCACCTTGCCAGTCAAGTTGCAAGCCGCCTTCTGATCGACCCGGGTGCCGCAGCCGCGGTACCCACGCAATAAAGAAACACCTCGTCAGGAGAAGGTAATGGTTCAGGGCACCGTCAAGTGGTTCAACGCGGAGAAGGGCTACGGCTTCATCGCCCGCGAGGACGGCCCCGACGTTTTCGTCCACTACTCGGAGATCGAGGGCAACGGCTACCGTCAGCTCGAGGAGGGCCAGGCGGTCTCGTTCGAGATCACCGAGGGCAAGAAGGGCCCCCAGGCGGCCGCTGTTCGCCCGCACTAAGGGAGGCCGCGGGGTTTCCCCGCTCACCCAAACGTGAAATAACAAGGCCCGCACCGATTCTGGTGCGGGCCTTGTTGCTGTCCGGGGGCTCCGGGGGCTCGGGGGCAAGGCCCCCGAATTCCCTTATGGGGGTGTGGGGGCGAAGCCCCCAAGACCGAGCGTCAGCGCGGCGCCATGCGGAGAGCGCCGTCCATGCGGATGGTCTCGCCGTTTAGGTAGTCGTGCTCGGTGATGTACTGCGCGAGCTGCGCGTACTCGTCCGGGCGACCCAGGCGGGACGGGAACGGGACGCCGGACTCGAGGCCCTTGCGGTACTCCTCGGTGACGCCGGCCAGCATCGGGGTGTCGATGATGCCGGGCGCGATGGTGTTCACGCGGATGCCGAACTGCGCGAGGTCACGCGCGGCCGGGATGGTCATGCCGGCCACGCCGCCCTTGGAGGCGGAGTAGGCGATCTGCCCGATCTGGCCCTCGAAGGCCGCGACCGAGGCGGTGTTGATGATGACGCCGCGCGAGCCGTACTCGTCGACCGGATCGGTCTTGGCGATGGCGTCGGCGGCCAGGCGCATGACGTTGAAGGAGCCGAGCAGGTTCACGGTGATGACCGTGCGGAACAGCTCGAGGTCGTGCGGGCCGTTCTTGGACAGGATGCGTCCCGCCCAGCCCACACCGGCGCAGTTGACGACAATGCGCAGCGGCACACCGGATTCCACGACCTTGGCGACCGCGGCGGCCACCTCGTCACCGCTGGTGACGTCGGTCGGGATGAGGGTGACGCCGGCGGGGACGCTGTCACCCGCGCGCTCGATGGACTGAGCCAGATCCAGGCCGAACACGGTCGCGCCCGCGTCGGCGAAACGCTTGGCGGTGGCCGCACCCAGACCGGACGCACCTCCGGTCACAATGGCGGCGGAGCCCGAAATCTCCACGGTTTGGTCCTCTCGACAGTGGACGGCCCTCTCACTGGCCACCCGTCAATAGGCACCCTAGCCGGACTGTGTGCGGGCCTACACAACAGGCTCGCCAGATTTGCGAACATAGGTGTTCGTCTAAGTGGTAGCTTCGCATACATGAACGCCAGCACGGTCGGTCAGCGCCGTGGTTTCCGCCGCCGGATCCCGCGCGTGGCCGGCAAACGCATCCTCATCACGGGCGCGGCCCGCGGCATCGGGGCCGCTCTGGCCCGCCAGCTGCATGCGCACGGGGCGCACGTCGCACTGCTCGGCATCGAGGAGACGCTGCTGGCCCAGGTCGCGAGCGAATGCGGCGACGCGCCCTGGCGGTACTGCGATATCGGCGATCCGGCCCAGGTCGAGCGAGTGGTGACCTCGCTGACCGCCGAACTGGGCGGTCTGGACGCGGTGGTCTGCAATGCGGGCATCGCCCGGCAGCTGTCCCTGCTCGGTGGCGACCCGACCGTGCTCGAGGAGACCCTCACCGTCAACGTGCTGGGCGTCTACTACACGATGCGGGCGGCCGGACCGCACATCGCGCACCCGGGCGGGTACGTCCTGATCGTCTCCTCGCTGGCCGCCGCCATCCACCTACCCCTGGCCGGGGCCTACAGCGCCTCCAAGGCCGCGGTCGAGGCGTTGGGCGACACCTTGCGCATCGAACTGCGGCACACCGGGGCCAAAGTGGGCCTGGCCTATTTCGCCGAACTCGACACCGAGATGACCAGCCGTGGGTTCGGCACCGAGGCCGCCCGCAGTATTCTGGGCCGCTCGTCGGTCTCCGGCGTCGCCCCGCTGGGCCCGGCCATCGACGCCTGTGAGCGGGCGCTGGCCCGCCGTTCCCGCCATATCGTCTCGCCGTATTGGGTGAGCATGGCGCTGTGGTGCCGTCCGCTCACCCAGCACCTGATCGACTTCTCGCTGCGGAGGGGTGTAGCGAGTGGACTGGCTATCGCCGATACCGAACCAACGGGGTTCACCACCGAGCAACCGGCCCGGCCCCGCAGAATGAGAAAGCTCGCCTGAACGACCGAGGCCACCTGGAGTCCCCCGCATGACCGAATCGGCAACCCGCCAACTTCCCCGCGGCCGGCACGGCCTGTCCCGGGAGCACGTGGTGGCCGCCCAGCGTGACCGCATCCTGGCCGCCATGGCCGAGGCGATGGCCGAGAACGGTTATGTCGGAACGCCGGTGGCCGCGGTCATCAAACGCGCGGGGGTTTCCCGTGAAACCTTCTACGAGCAATTCCGTTCCAAGGAGGACTGTTTCGAGGCCGCCTACGAGCGGGCGACGGAACTCATGCTGACCGGCATCCTGGCGGCCACCGGCGCCGAGTTCGACGGGGAGACCCGTGCCGAGCGGATGGAACGACTGCTCCGTGCGTATCTGGAGGCGCTGGCCGCCCAACCCGCGTACGCCCGGGTCTTTCTCGTCGAGGTGTACGCCGCGGGTCCGGACGCCATCGCGCGGCGCACCCACCTGCAGGAGACCTTCGTGGCCATGGTCGCCGACGTGCTGGGCGCCGAGACCGAGTCGCAGCGCTTCGCCTGTCAGACCCTGGTCGCGGCGCTGAGCTCGATGGTCACCGCGCGCATCGCGGTCGGCGACCCGGAGGGGCTGCGCGAATTGCGCGCTCCGCTACTGGACCTCGTGCGGCGCAGCGGGGACCTGTTCGGCGACAACGTGCTCGGCGACTGAACCAGCCGGGCGCGCGGCGCGGCGGCGCAAGACCAGCAGCACGCCGCCGGCGAGCGCGGGGGCGACCAGCGACAGCAGCGCGGCCAGCGGGGTGCCCAGCCCGTGCGCGAAGGCCTCGAGCAGGGTGAGCGCACCGAAGTACAGGAACAGCAGGCCCGAGCAGACGGCGATGATCCGTTCCGGAATGTGCTTGCCGACGGTCACGCCGATCACGATGGCCAGCGCGCCCGCGGCCACCATGCCCGCGACCGAACCGATCCACACCGCGACCCAGTTGTTGTTGGTGGCCAGCGCCATGGTCGCGAACATGGTGCGGTCGCCGAGCTCGGCGAGCAGGAAGGCCGACAGCACCACCAGGAACGCGGACCGGGACCGCACCTGCGGAGCGACCTCGTCCTCGGCGTCCGCGGAGTTCGACAGGGATTCGCGCAGGGTCCACAATCCGACGCCGATCAGGGTGGCGGCGGCGAACAGCGAGATGACGCCGGTCGGCAGGGCCGCGCCGAGGAAATGGCCGACGCCGACCGCGATCAGGTTCACCAGCACGCTCGCGACGGTGATCCCGGACAGCACGGTCCACCAGTGGTAACGCAGCGCGAAGGTCAGCGCCATGAGTTGCGATTTGTCGCCCAGCTCGGCGAGGAACAGCACGCCGAAACTCAGCAATACCGTGGCGATCATGAAGTCAGCTCCCAGGTCTCCGGCCTGTCGGCTGAATGCGGGGGCGCTTCAGCCGACACCGCACCGGTAAATCGGTTTGGTTCTCGTCGGCCGAAGGTCTCGCCCACCGGAGGTTTCCGGTTCACGCGCCGGATCCCGGGGGATCAGTATGTCGACGGCGTGATTGGGGGCTACTCCCCTTCGCTCGGGGGCAACTTTACTCCGGCAAACCGGGCGCAGGCAAACCGATGTCGCCCAAATCGCAATGCGCACAATAAGTTTGGCGATGCTGCCGAAAGGTTTCGGGAACCCTTACGCGGCCAGCAGCATAGCCAGAACCGCGGTGTCGGGATCACTGATCGGATCCACCCCCACCCGCGAAACCATCGAGGTCACCACGCCGTCGGAATCGGTTTCCACCCAGGCCGCGCGGTGTTCCAGTCCCAGATGCGGCAGGCCCGGCAGCAGCAGGCATCCGGAGGCCGCGCCCGAGCATTCGGGCAGTGACGGCTGGGTCTCGCGCGGCGGATGCAACATGATCAGGGCCGGTGGCACATGTTCGGCAAACCGGCCGGGCCGCAACGCTTCCGCCCCGAGCACGGGTCCTTCCGCGATCACCAGCCCCACCATGGCCGGATCCGGGTCATCGGGCAGCTCCTCGCGCGCCCCGAACACCGTGGAGGTGGGCAGCAGGCCCGGAAGTCCGGCCACGCGCACGGCCAGCACCAGCAGTTGCGCCCATTCCTTGGTGGAGTCGGGCCAGCGCCCGGAGATCACGAATCCTTGCAGCGAGCCATGGGCCTGGAAGGGCATGACGCCGATCTGACCGCTCATGATGTGCCTCCCGAACTTCCCAGGGGGCGGCTGTGCCCGGTGTTGCTGGTGGGAACACCAGGTTGTACCCGAAGCTAACTGGCACACAAGTACCAAAGAGTGCTAGCACCCGGCCCCCTGAAATGCCGAAAGGCCCGCGAACCGACCGGTTCGCGGGCCTCCGCAAGCGATATCCCCCGACTCAGGGGGTGCGGGGGCGTGGCCCCCGACGGCATCAGCCGAAGATCAGGCCCTTGCCCTGGGAAACCGCCTTGGAGTAGCGGTCCTGGATCTCGGCCCAGTTGACGACGTTCCAGAACGCCTTCACGTAGTCGGCCTTGACGTTCTTGTACTGCAGGTAGAAGGCGTGCTCCCACATGTCCAGGCCGAGCAGCGGGATGATGCCGAGCGGCACGTTGCCCTGCTGGTCGGTGAGCTGGAAGGTGAGCAGCTTGTTGCCCAGGGTGTCGTAGCCCAGCCAGGCCCAGCCGGAGCCCTGCAGGCCGTTGGCCGCGGCGGAGAACTGCGCGACGAACTTGTCGAAGGAGCCGAACTCCTCGTCGATGGCCGAGGCCAGGTCGCCGACCGGCTTGTCGCCGCCGTCCTTGGACAGGCTCTTCCACCAGATGGAGTGGTTCACGTGGCCACCGAGGTGGAACGCGAGGTTCTTCTCGTTGAGGAAGATGGCGGCGTGGTCGTCCTTGGCCCGCGCTTCTTCCAGCTTCTCGAGGGCGGCGTTGACGCCCGCGACGTAGGCGGCGTGGTGCTTGGTGTGGTGGATCTCGTTGATCTGCCCGGAGATGAACGGCTCCAGGGCGCTGTAGTCGTAATCGAGTTCTGGCAACGTGTAAACAGCCACGATGTCCCTTTCCGTGTCGGGGCCGCGTGCCCTCGGCATGATCCGAGGCGCACCCAACCATCATTCGTACACCCGCTCGTTCGCAACCGGGCTGCGTGCCCCCACATTCCGGCCCAGATATATCTCTCGCACGTCCCGTAGCCTGGAGTCATGTCGTGGTACGACGAGTTCGTCGGTCGCGTACGACTACCGGAACCGACCATGGTGACTCCCGGGCAAGCCTTGCGCGGGCGTGCCGAACCCCTGATCGTCCCCGCCGAACACTTCGTCAGCGGTCATCCCCTCAAACCTCCGTTCCCGGCGGACATGCGGCTCGCGGTGCTGGCGATGGGCTGTTTCTGGGGCGCTGAACAGGGGTTCTGGGAGCTGGCGGGCGTGTACAGCACGGCCGCGGGTTACGCGGGCGGCTACACGCCGAACCCGACCTACGAGGAAACCTGTTCCGGCCGTACCGGTCACACCGAATCGGTACTGGTGGTCTTCGATCCGCGGGTGATCGACTACGCCGCGATCCTGCGGCGGTTCTGGGAGAACCACGATCCGACCCAGACCATGCGGCAGGGCAATGATCGCGGCACCCAATACCGTTCGGCCATCTACACCTTCGACGACGAGCAGGCGCGGACGGCCGCGGCGTCGCGGGCCGACTATCAGGAACGCTTGTCGGCGGCCGGGTTCGGGGAGATCACCACCGAGATCGCCCCGCTCCCGGACCTTTCCGCGTTCTTCTACGCCGAGGGTTACCACCAGCAGTACCTGGCGAAGAACCCCGGCGGTTACTGCCCCGATCACGCGACCGGGGTGAGCGCCGCCTAGAGCGGCGGGACCACGTCCGGGCGCAACGTGCGCGGGTCGCCCGCGTCGTGAGCCTGCCACCAGCGCACACCGCCGGCGATGAACTCCGGTAACGGGATCGGGTTGCCCTGCTTGTCGGTGACCTCGGCGTCGTCGAACCACACGCGGATGTCGAGTTCGCGCGGGTCGATGCCCTCCTCCTGGGAGAACTCCATCAGGTGGGCGCCGGGTTCGTCGCGCAGCACCGTGTCGAAGCTGAGCAGCTTGCGCCACTGGCTCCAGGAGCTGTCGCTGAGGTCGAGGAAGTCCCAGCCGTGCAGGGCGCCGCCGCCGAAGCTGTTCACGGCGTCGTGCAGGCCGTCGATCGTGAGCGGGAGCACAACCGGTTCGAGGTCGTCCCAGCGCTGGCGGCGCAGGGAGGCGGCGATCCGGCTGACGCCGCGGAGGTTGAGGTAGATGTCGCAGCCGGCCGGTGGCGGGCCGTCCGCGGGGAGGGTCAAGACGTCCAATTCCAGCCTCAGCGTGGCCGCCGCCGGATCGACGTCGATGCCGAGGCAGGTCGCCTCCGACAGCGCGAGGTTCAGTCCCTTGATATCCAGGCCGTCGAGTAGCCCCCTGCTCACAGTCATAGCGCCAGGCTACCGATCTTGCCTGGCTGGACCGAGGATTTCCGGTTTTCTCTAGTTATGTCGTTTTTTTCCGGTGCGAATGGAACCGCGGGCCGACCTGCGGCGTCAGACTGGATGAGGCCTTCTGAGACAGGCCTTCGGGTCGGCCGCTCCGGAACGGGGAGGGGACTTCCGGATCGGCCGACCCGGACGAATCAGTCGTCTATCAACCTGTGGATCAGGTTGTGGATTATGTGGATAACTCCCGAAACCAACCCTGTGCAGGTACGGAACTCCACAGCCCTCGCGCGCGCGTGGCAGGATCGAAACCGTGACGAACCCCCACGTGCCCTCGGTGCCCATCGATGAGGTGCCCGCGGAATTCGACGCCGCGGACGGCTGGGGGTCCGCCGCGCCCGCACCGGCCCAGCTCCTCGACGTCCGCGAGGACGACGAGTGGCAGCTCGGCCGCGCGCCCGGCGCCATCCACATCCCCATGACCGACGTCCCCGCCCGGCTCGACGACCTGGACATCGACGCCGAGATCTACGTGATCTGCCGGCAGGGCGGCCGGTCCATCGCGGTGGTGGAGTTCCTGAACCAGATCGGTTACGAGGCGATCAATGTCTCGGGTGGCATGGTGGCCTGGCAGCAGACCGGCCGTCCGCTCACCGGTGACGGTCCCGAGGCGAAGATCTACTAGGCGCGGAGAGGTGGAGCGATGAACGGGGGACAGGTGGGCCGATCGCGATCCGCCGTCGTACAGCCGTGCGCCCGCTGCGGCGCCCGCTGGGCGGTTCAGGGCAAACCACTGCACTGGTGCCCGCGCTGCCACGGCGTGCTGCTCTCACCGGCCCCGGTGGACGCGCCCGCCGACCGCCGCAACTACCGCTGGGTGGCCCGCCCGCCCGGTCGCAAATCCGCTGCGGCCCAGCCCGTCCGGCGGCCCGGTGCGACCGAGACACCGCGCTACCACCAGGTTCCGCGCTGGGGTTTGCAGGATCGGCCCCCGGCCGAAGCGCCCGAGCCGCATCGGCCGCTGGCCGCGTGGACCGACCGGCTGGACCGGTTGCTCATCGCGACCGCCGCCGTCTTCGTGGTGGCGGCGCTGGCCGAACTGGGCCGCTACGGGATCCTGCTGCGCAATCGCACCCGCCTCATCCAGCCCTGGCTGCTGTGGATCTCCGATGCGGCCGTGACCGTGTCGGCGGTGCTGGGCTTGGCGCTGGCTTTGTTGTCGGCGGTGGCGCTGGTCGGCTGGCTCGCCGAGACCCGCCGCGCCGCGTACGCGAATGTGGGCGAGTCGGATTCGCGGTCCCTGTTGTCGCTGGTGCTCGGCTGCGTGGTGCCGGTCGCGAACCTGATCTGGCCCGGCATCTACCTGACCGAGGCGGCGCGGCGCACCGGCGACGGTGATCCGCGGCTGCTGCGCGCGGTCCGGATCTGGTGGGCCGCTTGGCTGTTGAACGCGGTGCTGGTGCTGGTGGCGCTGGGTTACCGGCTGGCGCATTCGCTGCAGGTGCAGGCCGACGGCGTGCTGGTGGCGATGTGGACGGATCTGGTCGCGGCCGGTGTCGCGGTCGCTTCGCTGGGTTTGGTGCGCGAGTTCGCGGGCCTGGACCTGCGGGGTCATCCGAAGACGCCGCGGCGCTGGCTGATCGCGACCGGCCCGGCGCGCCCGGTGATCGAACCCGTGCGGCGCGCGCCCGCGGCTCCGGTCGGGGATGATGCTGTGGTCGGGGATGAGTCCGCCGCCGGCGAGGCCGCACAGGCGGCTCCGGGCGCGGAGCAACAGGAGGTAGTGGCGAAGTGAGCCGGGCCAGTCGCGCGCCGTTCGTGGTAGCGCACCGGGGGGCGTCCGCGGCGCGACCCGAACACACCCTCGCCGCCTACGATCTCGCCCTGCAGGAGGGCGCCGACGGCGTCGAATGCGATATCCGCCTGACCCGCGACGGGCATCTGGTCTGTGTGCACGACCGCACGGTGGACCGCACCTCGAACGGGACCGGCGCGGTCAGCGAGATGACCCTCGAGGAGCTGAAGGCGCTGAACTTCGGCACCGCCGCGGAATCCGAGGGCGTGCTCACCCTGCGCGAACTCATCGAACTGGTGCTGGACTGGAAGAGTCGTCCCACCAAGCTGTTCATCGAGACCAAGCACCCGGTCCGGTACGGCGCCCTGGTGGAGACCACCCTGCTCAACGAGCTGAACCACTACGGCATCGGCGCGCCCGCCTCCGCGGATCACTCACGCGCCGTGGTCATGTCGTTCGCCGCGACCGCGGTCTGGCGCATCCGCCGCGCCGCCCCGCTGTTGCCGACCGTCCTGCTCGGCGAGTCCTCCCTGTACCTGTCCGGCGGCGCCGCCCACACGGTCGGCGCGACCGCCATCGGCCCGTCCGTCCGCACCCTGCGCGAGCACCCCGACCTGGTCGACAAGGCCGCCGCCGCGGGCCGCGCCACCTACGTCTGGACCTGCGACGACCCCGAGGACATCCAACTCTGCGCCGACCTGGGCGTCGACTGGGTCGCCACCAACCACCCCGCCCGCACCAAAGCCGTCCTCACCACCGCGTGAACGCGCGGCTCACCACGGTGTGAGCGCACGTCTCGGTGATTCGCAGACCCTGTAGGTTCTGCTGTCATGGGTAAGAGCAAGCGCAACAGTCCCAAGCCGGACTCCAATCGGGCGCAGAAGCTGGCCGCCCGCCGTGCCGAACAGGAGGCGGCGGCGTCGGCGGTGACGCGGCCCTTCGCGGGCTTGGCCGCGGAATGCGATCTGGTCGCGCTACGGGAGTTCGTGCCGTCGGCGACCGCGACCTTGAAGCTGGCGCCGAGCGTCGGTGCGGAGCGCGAGGTCACCCTCGCCACCGTGCTGCCAGGTGCGGTCGCCGCGCTGGTGCGGGCCGGTGACGAGCCGGTCGGTTTCGTTGGCACGCAGGTGCAGTTCCAGTCCGCCGATCCCGCCGCGGATCTGGCCGCCGCCATCCTGTGGACCCAGTCCGCCACGCCCGGCGACTCGCTCGCCTCCGCGAGTGTCGGCGGCGCGCCGCTGACCGAGGTGCTGGATCCCGGTGCGGCGCTGGACCTCACGGTGCACCAGGACTTCAACTGGTGGGTGCCGGCGGGCGTCACCCCGGACCCACAGGTGGCCGCCACCATCGAGCAGGCCAACCGGGCCATCATGCCCTCGGCCCGCCTGGAGCTGGGCGCGGACGCGATCGGCGCGGCCTGGTGGGTCGACGCCGGCGAGAAGGCGCACATCCGCTGGGTGCGGCCCGAGGACGAGGATCAGCTGATGCTGGCCCTGGCCCGCCTGCACGCGGCCGGCGATCTGCACCTGGGCGAAGGTTCGCGGTTCGCGGGCTCGTTCCGCACCCACGGCCTGCTGGTGCCGGTCTTCGACCTGGACCGCGAGCGTCACGCCAGCGAATGGGAAGCTCCCGCACGCGAATTCGGCGCGAAGCTGGCGGCCGCGCTGCGGTCGGACGCCCCGCTGAGCTCCGACGAGCGCCGTTCCCGCGACGGCCTGCGGTCGCGTCAGGTCACCTTGCGCTGACCCTCCGCGGTTTCCCCGCGATTTTTCCCAGGGGGAAACAGCGACAGGCCCGGTCCGAGTTGCGGACCGGGCCTGTGCCGTCTATCCACCGGACGGAGCCGAATCAGGTTCGGCCCCACGGATTATCGCTGAGAGTCGCGCTAGGAGAGCGAGCCGCCCGCGGCGTGCGGCGCGCCGGACGCGTCCTTCGGGGCGCTCATTTCCCGCTGCACGAAATTCTCCAGGTCGAACAGATTCGCGCTGGCCCGCTCGGCGACGGTGAGCAGGGTCTTCATGGTGGCGACTTCTTCGACCTGTTCCTTGAGGAACCACTGCATGAACTGCTCACCCTGGTAGTCGCCCTCTTCGCGGGCGGTCTTGGCGAGCTGGACGATCTGGTCGGTGACCGACTGTTCCTGCGCGACGGCCAGCGCGATCGGTTCCTTCGCGTTCGCGAAATGCGAAGTGGCCGATTCGACCCCGGGCATCTCGACGTTGATGTCCAGGTCGATGAGGTACTGCGCGATCATCATCGCGTGATTGCGCTCTTCCACGGCCTGCTTGTAGAAATACTTGGCCAGGACCGGAAGATCGGCATTGTCGAACCACAATGCCACCGCGATGTACTGGTGCTCGGCATTGAATTCGTTGCGGATCTGATCCTGCAGCAGGGCGTGGAACTTGCTGCGCTTGGTCTGGGTTCGGGTGGACATGCGGAAGACATTAATCCTGGTAAAACCGCGTGTCATCCAAGTGCAGCCTTATTGAGCACAGCCTTAATGAGGCAAGTATTGCCTAATTCGAACTAACTTCCGACCGTGGTGATCAAGTCCGCCGGGATCTGCTGATCCTTGGCCAGCGCGTCGAAGAACGCACTCGCCTTGGTCTTGTCCCAGAGCAGCACATTGCCGCTGCCGGAGACATTCTCGAAACCGCCGACCGGCACCGTCGTGGTGATCGGATCGCTGCTCAGCGCATTGCCCAGGCCCGCCAGATTCCACACGTGCGCACCGTCGTCAACTTTCAACGCCGAGGTCAGATCCCTTACCAGCGGCCAGGATCGGAACGGATTCGCCAGCGTGGCCGGGCTGGACGCCTTCTTCAACAGGGCGCTGAGGAATTTGCGCTGATTGAGCATGCGATCCAGATCGGCGCGCGGGGTGGCGCGGGAACGCACGAAACCCAATGCGTTCGGGCCGTTCAGCGTCTGGCAGCCCGCGGGCAGATCGATACCCGCCAACGGGTCTTTCATCGGCTCGTCCAGGCACATGTCGATGCCGCCGACCGCATCGACGATATTGGCGAACCCGCCGAATCCGATCTGAACATAGTGGTCGATGTGCACGCCCGTCGCGCCTTCCACGGTGCGGGCCAGCAATTTCGCGCCGCCCACCGAGAACGCCGCATTGAGCTTGTCCTTGCCGACGCCCGGGATGTTCACATAGGAGTCGCGCGGCAGGCTGACCAGAGTGGGCCGACCGGATTTGGGAATGTGGACCAGGATCACGGTGTCGGTGCGTTCGCCCGCCACATCGGACCCGGTGGACAACTCGTCCTCCTGGGCCTGGGACAGCCCCGCGCGGCTGTCGGATCCGACCAGAAGCCAATTCGTCCCGGGCGTGTCGCCGACCCGTCCGGAGTAGTCCGCGAGCGCGTCGATCCGGGTCAGGTGGGTGTCGACGTAGATGGCCGCCGCGATGGGCAGCACCAGCAGCACCACCAGCAGGGACAGAATCCAGCGGAACCAGTGCCGTTTGCGGCGCGGCCGGGTTCCGCGCGGGGGACGGCCGTCACCGCCGCGGCGCTTGCCGGGCAGCGGCGGCGGGGGAGTGCGGGGCGGGTCTTCGCGGAAGGGGACCGGCTGCTGCGTGGGCGCGTGTTCCATGGGCGTCGCGCTCCGGGCGGGCATCCGATCGCCCTGGGGCGGAACCCGATTCCCCGGGGGCGGTACCCGGTTCCCGGGCGGCGGCATCCGGTTCCCGGGCGGCCGCTGCCGCGGGTCCGGGTTCCGGGGCGGCACCTGCGAATACGCCAGGGCCTGACCGGATTCATCGCGTCGGATCACCTGGGTTGGTTCTACCCGCGGCCCGCCGTCGTTAACAGGCCGGTCGAAGTCGCGTCCCCGATCGGGCATGGGCTGCCGGGGAGCCGAAGGCCGCTGCGGTTGCCCGGGATTCGCCATCGGGCGCTGCGGGTGGGCCGGGGGCTCGCCCGGGCGTCCCGGCGGCGGCTCCCGGCGCATCCGTGCAAAGTGCTGGGGGTCGTCGCCGTTCATTACTGGAAACAGTACCGACCGTGCTCGCGCCGCGCCGCTTTCCGGGCGGATTCACGGCAGCCAGGAGACATGTCCGCGCAGGAAGGCGTACCCGAGGTAGGCGATGGTGTCGATGAGCGCGTGCGCCAGCAGCAGCGGCCACAGCCGGCCGGTGCGCTGCCAGTAGCGTCCGAAGATCAACCCCATCACCAGGTTTCCGAGCCCGCCGCCGAGGCCCTGGTACAGGTGGTAGCTGCCGCGCAGTAGCGCCGAGGCCAGCAGGGACCGGTTCTCGGTCCAGCCGAGCGCTCGCAGCCGGGTGATGAGATAGGCCACAACGAGCACCTCCTCGGCCGCGGAGTTGGCCCAGGCGGCCAGCACCAGCATGGGTAGTCGCCACCAGTGTTCGAGCGAGCTGGGGACGATGGTCACACTCACGCCGAGGGCGTGGGCCGCCAAATACAGCCCCAGCCCGGGTATTCCGATCACCGCGGTGAGCAGCAGTCCGGGCAGCACGTCCGCGCGCCATCGCAAGGACCGTGCCAGTCCGATGGCCCGCGGCGCGATCCCGCTGCGCCACAACAGATATATCCCGAGCGCCGCCCATCCGAGCAGTCGCGCCACGCTCAACAGCTGGAACAGCAGGTCGATGGCCGATTGGGTGGCGCGCGAGGGATTGAGGGCGACCGTCTGCCCGCCGACCCCGCCGGGGGACAGCGCGCTCTCCAGCAGTGACAGTGCCGCGTTGGCCCCGCTCAGCCCGAAGGTGACGACCAGCACCACCGCGATCTCGAGTGTGATCGCCCGCCGTCCCTGTTCGGACGATTCGGGCGCGGGCCACGCGGGTGCGGGATCAGCCGAAACCATGCCGCCAATCTAGGCGTGCCGTGCCGCGTCCATCCCTATCGCGGGGTCGGGCGCGCGTATCTCTCCGGTCGGACGCGAGTATCTCCGCGGTCTGCGGCGCTGCCCGGAAATCGGGTCCGAGGCGCTGCCCGGAAGTCGACTGGCGCGCCGGGCCCCCGCGGCGCCGGTGTCGGACCACGCGCCGCGGCCGCGTCAGATCCGGTGCATCCCGCCGTGGAATGGGTTGCCCGCCAAGGCGTGTACCGCGCGGCTGAGCGATTCGACGTCGTCGGCCGGGGCCTCGAAGGGGATGCGGATGTCGTGGTCGGCGTCGATCGCCTCGACGCGCAGCGTGACGCCGTACCGGTCGATGGCCAGCGGGTGGATGAGCGCGCCCCGGCGCAGCGCGTGCGGAAGCCGGCGAGCCAGCCGGTCGACCACGTCGGGGTGGTCGGCCTGAAGGTGTTGCAGCCAACCGGCTTCCAGCGCGCAGAACGGGTCGGGCCGGGCGTCGCGGAGTTGTTCGCGGTCGACCGAGGCGGCCCCGGAGGTGTCGGCCACCACCGCGGAGTCGACGACCAGCCGCAGCAGGGTGGCGGTGTGGCCGATGTCGAGCAGGTCGGGGTGCGGGTGGTCGGCGGCGATGGCTCCGGCGAGGGCGCGTTGCGCGTGCGTGGGCACCGCGTGCGCCCAGCCGCGCAGCCAGACCAGGGCGCGGACGCGTTCGCGCAGGGCCAGCGGCGCCTGGTCGGTGAGTTCGAGCACCGCCGGGGATCCGTTCGCGCCGCAGCCCCGCACGAGTCCGGCGGCGGTGGAGTTCATCGGCACCGCCATCACCATGTCGCCGCACTGGCGCAGCAGGTGCACGGAGGTGGGCACGGGGTCGAGGCCGGGTAGGGCCAGGACCGCGTGTTCGGCGTGCGCGCAGGCGCTGTGCACGCGTTCGGCGGTTGTGGGCGCGACGACCTGGGCCGCGTGCGTCATGGACACCTCCGGAATTAGTTAGGTAAACCTAAGCTAAGTGACGTGGGTCGCTCGCGCAAGACCTTCCTGGGCCCGCCGGGATCGCGCCCCGCCGCACACCCTCGGGGGCGAGGTCAGGTGGCCCGCCGCGGCCATTACCGTGGGGGCGTGCCGCACGATTCATCGCACGCGCCCGAACCGGTCGCGCTGAGCCTGTCCGTCCCGCCGCGCCCGGCGCGCGGGCTCACCGAGGACCTGGTCCGCCCGATCACCGACGACCCGGGCGTCGAGATCCTCGACCTCACCGCCGACGACGAGGCGGTCTCCGAATTCCTGGTGCGAATCGTGCACGGCGACACCGGTTTCGTGGCCCGCACCGACTCCGGCGAGCGCGCCCTGGCCATCGTCGCCGCGACCGTCGCCGCACTCTGCGGTGAGGACATCCGCACCGCGCTGACCGCCCCCGACACCGTCTTCCTGACCGGGCTGCGCCCGCCCGCCGTCGAGGCGTTCCGCGATGTCCTGCTCGCCATCGAGACCGCGGACGCGGTTGCCGTGCGGACCGGATTGGCGGTTCTGGGCGGCTGAATCGGCCCCGCCGCTGGTCGCCGTGCCGCCCTCCCGCCGCCCGGGCCTGCGGTTTTTATGGCGACACCGGGGATTTCGCCGAAAGTTACCCAGGAGTCGCACAAAGCCGGAGGTGACCGGGCGCACGCAAGTAATGTCGTAACCGTGCCGCGTATCGCCTACTTCGGGCCGTCGGGAACCTTCACCGAGATGGCCCTCGCCAAACTCGAGTCCACCGGAACCTTCGATGGACCGGTCGAGCGTGTCCCCGCCCCGAGTCAGGGCGCTGCCGTCGAACTGGTGCGCGCCGGTCAGGCGGCGGGCGCGGTGGTGCCGATCGAGAGCTCGGTGGAGGGGTCGATCGCGCCCACGCTGGACGCGCTGGCCGTCGGCCCCCGTCTGCAGATTCTCGCGGAGACCGATCTGGATGTGGCCTTCACGATCCTGGGCCGCCCCGGCATCGCGCTCGACCAGGTGCGCCGCATCGCCGCCTATCCGGTCGCGGCCGCGCAGGTCCGCATGTGGCTGGCCGTGAACATGCCGCTCGCCGAGCTGTACACCTCGGCCTCCAATGCCGCCGCGGCCGAGGACGTGGCGGCCGGGCACGCCGAGGCGGCGGTCTCCACCGCGCTGGCGGGCGAGCGCCTGGGACTGACCACCCTCGCCGACGGCGTCGCCGACGTGGAACGCGCCATCACCCGCTTCGTCCTGGTCGCGCCGCCGCGACCGGCGCCGCCGCGCACGGGTGCGGACCGCACCTCGATCGTGCTGGAACTGGCCAACGAGCCGGGTTCGCTGATGCGGGCGTTCGCCGAGTTCGCCACCCGCGGTATCGATCTCACCCGCATCGAGTCCCGGCCGACGCGCACCGGCATGGGGACCTATCGCTTCTACCTGGACTGTGTCGGACACATCGACGACACCGCTGTCGCCGAGGCCCTGAAGGCATTGCACCGCACCGCCGCCCGGATCCGTTTCCTCGGTTCCTGGCCCGCCACCGCGGCCACCGGCACCCCGCCGCCACCGGACGCGCCCGCCGCGGCCTGGCTGGCCGATCTGAAGAAGGGGGTGGCCGACCTGTGAGCGGCAAACTCATCCTGGTCCGCCACGGCGAGACCGAAGGCAATGTGGGCAAGATCCTCGACACCCGGCTGCCCGGGCTGCCGCTCACCGAACGCGGTGTGGCCCAGGCCAAGAACTTCGGCGCGACCCTGATCGCGCCGCCGCAACAGCTGTTCTCGTCGCAGGCGCTGCGGGCCCGCCAGACCGGCGGCTACATCGAGGCCGCCACCGGGGTCGCCCTGAAGGTGCTCGACGATCTGCAGGAAGTGCAGCTCGGCGAGCTGGAGGGCCAGACCAGCCGGGACGCGCACCTGGAATTCCAGAAGGTCTATCACGCCTGGCATTTCGGTGATCTGAGCGTGCGGATCCCGGGCGGCGAATCCGGCGAGGACGTGCTCGCCCGCTATCTGCCCGCGCTGCGGCGACTACGCGACGACTACCTGACCCGGCCCGGCGCCGGCGATGTCATCGTGGTCAGCCACGGCGCGGCCATGCGCCTGGTGTCGCGTGAACTCACCGGGGTGCCACGGCTTTTCGCCGCCAACAATCACCTCGACAACACCGAGACCATCGAGCTGCAGCCGTTCGAGGACGACCGCTGGGAATGCACCCGCTGGGGCCGCTATCCGGCACCGTTCACCGGCGCGTTCGCCGCCGGCGGCGACGACCCGATGGGCTAGCACCCGAATTCGATACGCGGCGGCAGGGATTCGATGAGATCCCGCACCGCCGTGCGCAACCGCGCGGGCGTGCCGCTCGCGAACGACGTCCACTCGGTTCCGTCGTCGGCGGCCGTGGTGATGGCGAGGAACCGGCCGTGCCGGGTGTTGTAGACGGCGACGTGCTTCCCGGCGACCTCACGAGTGCCGTCGCCGTAACCCACACCGACGATCTCGGCGTGTGAATGCACCTGCACCAGCGCCGATGCGATCGCCTGCGCGTCCCGCGCCGGATCGCACACCATGCTCAGCCGGGCCGCCGTGGTGGCGGCGTCGCCCGCGTCGTCGAAGATCGGCACCAGATCCGCGGTGGGCGCGTGCATTCCGGACAGCTCCAGCGCATCGGCCGGGCCGAGCGCGGCCAGCACGGTGCCCGGGAGATCGTGGCCGGCCTCCTCGACGACAAAGGACCCCGGGCCGCGCAGCGCGACCACCTCGATGTCGTCCCCCTTGGCGATACAGAACCGGTTGACCTGGCCCTCCACATACCAGCGCGACGCCAGCACCCAATGCGGCCGGTAGAGCACCCGCAGCCGTCCGGCCAGTTCCGGATGGACCTGACAGCCCTCGCCGTCCGGATCACCCGCGAGCAGTTCGCGTTCGGCGAGCGCGCCGGCCGCGGCGGCCATGGCGGCATCGTGGCCGGCCGCATTGTCATAGCGCCCCAGGGCATTCAGCACCACCGGCAGCTCGTCGATCCCCAATGTCTGCTGGAGATACCGCATTTCGTCGAGTGCCAGCGTGACCGAACCCAGTAACGACGGCCCGCGCCCCGCGCCGAGAACGGTCACCGGATCGCCCGGGCAGCGGTATCCGCGCAGGCGGCCGCATGCCTGACGGCCGTGTCCCCGCCGACGGCCATGTTGCCGCCGAAGACTGTGTCCCCGCCGACGGATGTGTCGCCGCTGAAGACCTTGTCGCCGCCGATGACCGCGGGCGCGACCACCCGCCCGTCCGTGAACACCTCGGCCGAGCGGCCGTAGTCGTGGCCGCTGTGCGTCTCCTCCTCGTCACCACCCCGAGTGCCGAGCAGCGGACCGGTGCCGGTCGACCGCACCGGCACGGTCGCCTCAGGAGACATGGGGCGTGCGCCCGGGGGTTCGGCGGCCGGCGCGGCCGGAGCCATTGCGCCGCCAGGGTTTCCGAGACCCGCGCCCCAGCCCTCGGGTAGACGCAGCGTGCCCGCGCCCTGGCCGATGTGCACCGATCCGCCACCGCCGGAGTAGGACACTGCCTGCGTGGTGAGCGCCGCCCCGCCCGCGGGTGTGGCCGCCGTGGTGCCGGGCAGACCCGGCGTCCCGAATCCTCGGGTCGGCGTCATCGCCGTGGCGACGGCCGTAATCGCTGTGCTCGCAACATCTCCCATGCTGGTCACACCGCTGGTCGCCACGGTCCCGGCTACCTGCGCGACCTGGGACAGCGCGCTGGTGACAGCCGGATTCTGGGCCGGCGCGGCCGCCGCGCCCAATGCCGCCCCGACCGGATCACCGCTATTCGTGAACGCGTCCCCACCCGCATTCGCCGAGCCCGCGCCCATCGCGATGGGCGGCGGCATCAGGAACTGGCCGGGTGTGGCGACCATCGAACTCGTCGCGGCCTCATAGGTTTCCATCACCAGCGCGGCCCGGATGTCGAGCGCCAGCTTCGCGGCCTCGGCGGCCTCCGCGCTGCCGTTGAGCGCGCCCCCCGTGGAGTAGGCGGCCATCCGCGCGGTCTCCACGAGCGCGATTTCGGGCAGGCTCGGCATGGCGATCGAGGCCACGGTGTAGGCGGTGGCGTTGGCGCCGGCCTTGCCCGCCATCACACTCGCCATGACGGCCTGCTGCTCGGCCCAGACGGTGAACCCACCGAGCCGGGCCAGCACATTGAGCCCGTTCGCGCCCTCGAGTCCGACGCCGATCTCGGCCATGACTCGCGCCACGGTGGTGGTGGCGTCCACCCAGGCGGCGGCGAGCCCGCCCCAGGCGCTGCCGGCGGCCGCGATCGGAATCGCGTGCGCCCCGGCATTGAGGGAGAGGGAGTTGAGCTCGGCCATGCGGGGCAGCCAGAACACCCCGGTGATTCCCAGCGTCATGGGTATCCCCTACACCTGGATCGCCGCGATAGCGGCCGCCCGCATCGCGTCCTGGGCGAGGTACTGGGCCAGCTGGCCGCGCAGGGTGGCGGCGGCGTGGTGCAGTTCGAGAATGCCCTGGGCGACGGATCGGTCGTGGGTCAGCGCGGCGGTGTTGAAATGCGCGGCGGCCAGGAAAGACACCTCTTCGGCGCCGGAGGGGAGCACGTGGGTCGCCGGCGCGGTCGCGCTCGCGGCGGCGGCCAGGCGTTCGGCGAGCAGGTCGAGTTCCAGGGCGGCCGCGAGGATCACCTCGGGCTGGACGAGGACGTGACCAACCATGATCGGGCTCCCTCTCCGCGTTCTTCTCCGGTTGTGAGGATTGGACGCGGAGGTTCGCCGATCGGTTCCCCGTGAATCAGCCCCAACCCAGCTGATGGAGGCGCTCGTCGTCGATCCCGAAATAGTGCGCTATCTCGTGAATCACCGTGATCGCCACCTCTTCGACCACCTCGTCTTCGCTGCGGCACAGCTCGAGGATGGCGTCGCGATAGATGGTGATGGTGTCCGGCAACGCGCCCCCGTAGTGGGTGAAGTCCCGATCGGTGAGCGCGATGCCGTGGTAGAGACCGAGCAGGTGGGGGTCCTCGTCGCTGCGCGGTTCGATGAGAACCACCACATTGTCGATCGCGCGGGCCAGCTCCGGGGGAATCAGGTCGAGCGCGTCGCCGACCAGCTCTTCGAAGCGGTCGTCGGACATGGAGACGGACATGACTGCGGTGTCCCCCGGGACTAACGCGGCTGGGGGATGACCGGCGGCACCGCGCCGGGCAGCGGCGGCGGGGTGTAGCGGCCGCTGTTGGGCGGCGGCACCGGGGCCTGACCGTCGATCTGGATGTCGCCCTTGGCCGATCCGGTGATGGCCGCGAAGCCTTCCTGATCCGCGCCCTTGCCGACCATGCAGTTGAGGCTGCGGCTGCCGGCCACCCAGCTGCGGGTGTCGAGCGCGTCCCAGAACAGGGTCAGGGTCTTGTTGCGCAGCGCGTCGGGGGAGCCGAGGTAGTCGGCGGCGTCCTTGGCGCACTGGTCTTCCATGAACTTGTCCTGCTCGTCCTTCGAGGGCGGGCCGCCGTTGAAGTGGGTGGCCAGGTCCACGGTGGAGACGATCTCGAAGGCGTGCGACTGGGTGCAGTCGACCGGATCGGTGGGCAGGTTCGATTTGATGCCGATGCAGGTGCCCACGTCGTAGACCTTGGACTGGTTGATGTCGCGCACGCTGCCGGTGATCGGCTTGGTGGCCAGGCCCTGGCTGCCGGAGACCTGCAGGCCGCAGCGCAGCGTGCGCTCGCCCGCCTTCCAGCCCGCCTCACCCGGATTGATCAGGCCGACAACGAATTTGCCGCGTGGGTCCAGTCGGCCGCCGAGGTACTCCTGGGCGGCACTGACGCAGTGCTCGTCGCGCAGTTCGGAGAAGCGCAGCGAGTCCGGGAAGCGGGAGCCCGGCCCGAATTCCTTGCCCGGGTACTTGCTCAGGTCGATGTCGGCGGTTACTTCGAACAGGTGCTTGCTGCCGCACTCCACCTTGGACAGGTCGCTGGCATTGGACTTGCTCCAGGTCAGGCAGTCGCCCTCCTTGGCCGTGCCGAAGGCCGCGCCCGCCACCGCGCCGGTGGGCTGTGCGGCCCCCGGCGCGTGCGCCTTGACCCGGTTGGAGTCGAAGCCGTGCGAGACGAACATGGTGATGAGCACGGCGAGCGTGACGCCGACCGCCATGGCCAGCAGCCCCCACCGCACGGTGGACGCCGAGAGCGGACCGTTCTTGTCCAGCTTGGCTTCCACCGCGCGGAAGGGCGTCAGCAGTCGATCCGTCGCCGTCGGCTTGCGACGGGACGGCGACCCGGGGCGCTGCGAGGACGGCGCGGACCACTGCGAAGGCGTCTTGTGCTCAGGCATCGCAGCCGAGCTTAATTGCCTCCGCTGCGCTCCGGCTGGTTCGCGGCCCCGTGGTCTCGATTCTTCCCTCCTCCGCTCCTCCGCTTCGCTCCCCCGCTCCGTCAGTCCAGAATCGAGACGGCCGCGAACCTCTAGGTGCTGTTTCAGTCCTTTGAGCGGGGCAGGACCCTCACGACAAGATCAGGTCGGCCGCCTTCTCGCCGATCATGACGGCCGGGGCGTGGGTGTGGCCGCGGGTGATCACCGGCATCACCGAGGTGTCGGCCACGCGCAGGCCCTCGATGCCGCGCACCCGCAGTTCCGGGTCCACCACGCTGGATTCGTCGCGGCTCATCGCGCAGGTGCCGACCGGGTGGTACAGCGTGTGCGAGTGGTCCTCGAGGCAGCGGCGCAGCACCTCGTCCATCGGGGTGTCGGCGGGGACGGCGGGCTGCATGAGTTCGCCGATGTGCTCCTTCATCGAGGGCTGGCCGGCGATCTCGACGCAGGTGCGCAGACCCGCGAGCAGGGCGGCGCGGTCGGCCGGTTCGGCGCAGTAGCGCGGGTTGATGCGCGGCGCGACGAACGGATCCGGCGAGGTGATGGTGACGCTGCCGATGGATTCCGGCTTGAGCAGCACCGCGGCGAAGGTGAGCGCGTGCCCGTCCGGTTCGCCCAGTCCCTCGGCGATGTAGGGGGCGGGCGCGAAGATGAGTTCCAGATCGGGCAGGTCGAGGTCCGGGCGGCTGCGCGTGAATCCGTACGCCTCACCGATATTGGAGGTGAGCTGCCCGCGCCGCAGCACGAAGTAGCTGGCCAGTTCGAGCAGGTTCTTGTCCGCGCCGTAGAGGCTGCCGCCCTGGGTCCGGTAGACGATGGGCGCGGCCAGGTGGTCGCGCAGGCCGCGCCCGACCTCGGGCAGGTGCCGCACCACGGGGATGCCGAGTTCCTGCAGCCGGTCGCCGTCGCCGATGCCGGAGAGGTTGAGCAGCTGCGGGGTGTTGATCGCGCCGCCGGACAGGATGACCTCGCGTTTGGCGCTGATCTGCTTGGTCTCGCCGCCGATCCGGAATTCCACGCCGATGGCGCGGGTGCCCTCGAACAGCACCCGGGTGGCGTGCGCGTCGGTGACGACGGTGATATTGCGCCCCTGCTGGCGGGCGGGCCGCAGGTAGGCGTCGGCGGTGCTCCAGCGGGCGCCGCGCTTCTGGGTCACCATGGTCTGCGAGAACCCTTGCGGCCGATCGCTGTTGGCGCGTTCCACCGGGTATCCGGCTTCGGCGGCGGCCTGCAGGTAGGTGTGGGTGAGCGGGCGCGGGCTGCGCTGGCGGGAGATGTGCAGCGGTCCCTTGCGGCCTTCGCCGGGCTCGCCGGCCTCCTCCACGGATTCGATCCGCTGGAAGTACGGGAGCACTTTCTCGAAGGACCATTCGGGTCCGGCGTAGCGGGCCCATTCGTCGTAGTCGGCGGCGAAGCCGCGCACCCACATCATGGCGTTCATGGAGGAGGATCCGCCGAGCATCTTGCCGCGCGGCCAGTAGACCCGCCGGTTGCTGAGTTCGGGCTGGGTCTCGGTGCGGTAGTTCCAGTCGTTGTCGCCCTGGAACAGCTGGTTGAACGCCGCGGGGATGTGCGCGAACTTGTCGTTGTCCTCGCCGCCGGCCTCCAGGACCACGACGCTGACGCCGGGTCGCTCACTGAGTTTCGCGGCCAGTGCGGCCCCCGCCGATCCGGCTCCGACCACGACGAAATCGGCGGTGTGCGGGGTGTATTGGGGCATGGTGACTCCTCGGAAAGACCACGGCGGAGCCCCTCCCGGGCCCCTGCCGTCCCATCGGGCTAACCCTATGGCGGAAATCACCAGGTTGTGGGGTGGATGAATTGATCGGACCTACACGAAAACCGGTAGCGCCTTCCCACTAGGCTGAATACCCATGATCGACCTTCGATTCCTGCGGGAAAACCCCGACGTGGTCCGTGCTTCGCAGCGTGCTCGCGGTGAGGACCCGTCTCTGGTGGATGCCCTGCTCGAGGCGGATGCCGCCCGTCGTGCGGCGGTCGCGACGGCCGACAATCTGCGCGCCGAGCAGAAGGCCCTGGGCAAGAAGGTCGGCAAGGCTTCCAAGGAGGAGCGCCCGGCGCTGCTCGCGGTCGGCCAGGAGCTGTCGGCGAAGGTGAAGGAGGCGGAGGCGGCCGAGCATGCCGCGAACGCCGACCTCGACGCCGCCCAGCGTGCCCTGTCGAACGTGGTGCAGGAGGGCGCGCCCGCCGGCGGCGAGGACGACTACATCGTGCTCGAGACCGTCGGCACCCCGCGTGAGTTCGATTTCGAGCCGAAGGATCACCTGGATCTGGGTGAGTCGCTGGGCGTGATCGATATGGAGCGCGGTGCGAAGGTCTCGGGTTCGCGCTTCTACTTCCTCACCGGTTACGGCGCGCTGCTGCAGATGGGTCTGTTGCAGCTGGCCGCGCAGAAGGCGGTGGCGAACGGTTTCACCATGATGATCCCGCCGGTGCTGGTGCGCCCGGAGATCATGCAGGGCACGGGCTTCCTGGGCCAGCATTCCGCCGAGGTCTACCACCTGGAGGAGGACGACCTGTACCTGGTCGGCACCTCGGAGGTGCCGCTGGCGGGGTATCACTCGGGCGAGATCCTGGATCTGAGCGCCGGTCCCAAGCGCTATGCCGGCTGGTCGTCGTGCTTCCGCCGCGAGGCGGGCAGCTACGGCAAGGACACCCGCGGCATCATCCGCGTGCACCAGTTCGACAAGGTGGAGATGTTCGTCTACACCACCCCGGAGCAGGCCGACGAGGAGCACCGGCGGCTGCTGGCCTGGGAGCGGGAGATGCTGGCCGCGATCGAGGTGCCCTACCGGGTGATCGATGTGGCCGCGGGCGACCTGGGCAGCTCGGCGGCCCGCAAATTCGATTGCGAGGCTTGGGTTCCCACCCAGCAGACCTACCGCGAACTCACCTCGACCTCGAATTGCACGACGTTCCAGGCCCGCCGCCTGAATGTCCGGTACCGGGACGAGAACGGTAAGCCGCAGATCGCCGCCACCCTGAATGGCACATTGGCGACAACGCGCTGGATTGTCGCGCTGCTGGAAAACCATCAGCAAGCCGATGGTTCGGTGCGGGTGCCCGCTGCGCTGGTGCCTTTCGTCGGCGCCGAGGTTCTGGAGCCCCGCTGAGTATTCGCTACTCGGCGTGGCTTATTCCGCCGGATGTGTCTACCGCTGGCTGGGCTTGTGGCTAGGCTGGGCAGCGTGCGAGGAATCGGGTCTCGCGGCGATGCCCGAACCCGGGTCCGGGCGGCATCGGCGCTGGCGACGGCAATGGTCATGGCTCGGACCACCGGGGCGTTCTACGTCATGGGTGGCTTGCTGGGTCTGGCCCTGACCGCCGTCGCTCCGGGTGATGAGGGCAATCGGCCGCTGGTGGGCGCGGCGGCGTTCGTGGCGCTGCTGCTGGGTATCAGTCTGCTCATCTGGGGTCCGCGGCTGCCGCATTCGGTGCATCACGCCTATGTGGCGACCGCGACGGTGCTGGTGACCGTTGCGGTGCATTGGTTTCCGAACACGGTCGGCGCGATCAGCCTGGCCGCGTTCTATGTCTTCGTGGCCTGTGACGCCGCGATCTTCTTCTCCTGGCGCTGGCTGGGCGGGCATCTGGCGTTCGCCATCGCCTGCTGCCTGTGGGTGGTGCCGTCGCGCGGGCTGCCGTGGTGGTCGGGCATCATTCCGGCGGGCATCACGTTCGGAATCGGCATCGTGGTCGGCATTTTGACGCGCATGGCGTCCGACGCCGATATCGACGTGCTGACCGGTCTGCTGAATCGCCGCGGGTTCGATCGCGCGCTGAGCAATGCGATCGCGCACGCCACCCGCACCGGTCAGGGTCTGGCCCTGGTGCTGGTGGACCTGGACCGCTTCCAGAAGATCAACGATCACCTGGGTCACCGGGCCGGTGACGCCGTGCTGCAGCGGGTGGCCGACACCTGGTCGAAACTGCTTGCGCCGGATCAGCGCCTGGCCCGCTACGGCGGTGACGCTTTCGCGCTGCTGCTGCCCGGCACCACCGAGCAGGCCGCGATCCTGTTGACCGAGGAGCTGCGCGCCGCCGTCACCACCGGGTGCTCGGCGGGTGTGACGTCCTGGCAGCCGGGCGAATCCGGTTCGCTGCTGGTGTCGCGCGCGGATGTGGGCCTGTACCGGGCCAAGCAGGCGGGCCGCAATCGCACGGTGCTGGAGTCGTCGCGGCAGCTGCCGCTGGCGGTGGAGCTGCGTGAGGCCATCGACCGCGGCACCCTGGACGTGCAGTACCAGCCGATCGTGAGTCTCACCGACGGCAATACCCGCGCGGTCGGTGTGGAAGCCTTGCTGCGCTGGTCTTCTCACGCGCAGCCGGAGGTCACCACCGAGGGCCTGATCCGGGTCGCCGAGGAGTACGACCTCATCTCCGATCTGGACGAGCTGGTGTTGCGCCGCGCCTGCGCGGACGCCGCCCGCCTCCAGGAGACGTTCGCGCAGCTGGATCTGACCCTGAACGTCAATGTGAGCGGTCTGGAGCTGGCCGAGTCCGAGTACGCCGCCCGGGTTTCCGGGATTCTCGAGGAAACCGGCTGGCCCGCCGCGCAACTGGTGCTCGAGGTGACCGAGAGCGAGCTGGCCGCCGAATCCGAGACCGCGATCGCGAACCTGCACAAGCTGCGCGAGTTCGGCGTCCGCATCGCCATCGACGATTTCGGCACCGGCTACTCCTCGCTGAGCCGCCTGGCCACGCTGCCGTCGGACATCCTCAAGGTGGATCAGTCCTTCGTGGCGTCGATCCGCTCCGATTCCCCGGCCCCGCCGCTGCTGGGCGTGATCGCCGCATTGAGCAAGTCCCTGGATCTGCAGGTCATCGCCGAGGGCGTGGAAACCGAATACCAGGCCGCGGTCCTGACCGAACTCGGTTTCGCGCTCGCCCAGGGCTACCACTACAGCGACTCGCACCCGGTCACCGAACTCATCAACGACCTCAACGACCGCCACGGCCTGGTCGGCGCGTCGGTGTCGGAGGGCGAGCCGGCCGGCAACGGCTGGATCCCGCTCGATAATCCGGTTGACGGCGGTACGCCCGGCGCGCAGAGTTGATCGCATGCGGATGCTGATCTACGCCTGTTGATTCGTCCTTCGTAGTGCTCTGCCCCGAACCCGCACCGAGCGTGCGGGCTCGATTCGGGCGCTCACCGTCCGAGCGGTCCTGTTCGCGTTCACCGCGGACCTGATCCCGCTCTACGCCATCTATGCCCTGCTGTTCGCCGACCACGGCCTGAACCCCGCGCAGATCTCCTCGCTGTTCGCGATCTGGTCCGCCACCGCGTTCCTCCTGGAGATCCCCTCCGGCGCCTGGGCCGACACCGTCTCGCGGCGTGGCCTGCTCATACTGTCCGGCGCACTGCTGGCGGCAGGCTTCGCGGTCTGGACTCTCTACCCGTCCTACCTGGGTTTCGCTCTCGGCTTCGTGCTCTGGGGCACGTCCGGCGCGCTTCGATCGGGCACGTTCGAGGCACTGATCTACGACGACCTGCACGCCCGCGCGGCAACCGGCGAATACCCGCGTCTGATGGGCTATGTCCGCGCCGCCACCGAAGCGGCCGCGCTCGCGGGCATTCTCGCGGCCGCCCCGCTGTACGCCTGGGGCGGTTACGCCCTGGTCGCGTGGTCGAGTGTCGCGATCGCCGCGGCGCACACGTCGACGGCGGTACTGCTGCCCCACGCACCGAAGTCCCTGTCCACCACCGAGATCGAGGGCCTCGAGGACGCGGAGGGCATGCTCGACGCGGGGACGGCGCCCGTCGATCAGGGGCTCGGCTGGGACGGCGAGCCGGATCGGCCGTGGCGCACCGTGGAGTGCCGCGATGCGCCCGAGCTGGAATCGCCTCCCCGCGGGTACGTCGCCATGCTGCGCGCCGGCATGCGAGAAGCGCTGCGGGTGAGGGTGATCCGTCGCGGTGTGATCCTGGTGGCGCTGCTGAACGGCATCACCGCGTTCGACGAGTACTTCTCGCTGCTGGCCGCCCACGCCGGCGCCGGACCATCCTTGGCGGCGGTGCTGGTCGGCATCACGGTCGCCGGATCTCTCGCCGGTGCGATGCTGGCGGGCCGCACCGAGCGAATATCCGCCCGCGTCATGGCATGCGTCCTGGCCGTGGCCGGTGTCCTGTTCATCGGCGGCGCGCTGCTGGCCGGAGCGGCTGCCGTTCACCCGACCGCCCTGTATGTGCTGACCGCCGTGGGCTTCTCGGCGGTGAGCGTCGCCTACGGCATCGACTACAACGCCGACGTCATAGCCTCGGCCCGGCTCCAAGACGCCATCACCGGCCCCGCCCGAGCCACAGTGACCTCGGTAGCGGGCTTCACCACGGAGGTGATCGCCCTGCTGGTCTTCGTTTTCGCCGCCGTAGCCACCGCCTGGCTTCCCTTGCCGCTCATGGTCGCGGCACTCGGCGCACCCCTTCTCCTGGCCGCCGCCCTCACCCCAACCTGGCTCCCGCGCTGAACACCTCGGCTCCTGCCGAACCGATGATCTGGTTATCGCCGAGGCGATGGTCCGAGCTCAAGGAGTGTTCGCTGCGTACCCCCCGTCGAATTCCTCTTGGAAGATCGGCGCAGCGATTTCGAACAAGGTTGCGCGAGGGCCGGTGAGGTTCCGGTCCAACGACTCATCGAGCTTGTTGTGGGCCCCCTTGTGAAGTACTTCGACGAAGGGCAGGGCAGCATCGCGGATCGCCCGCGGGCAGAACACGGCGACCTCTTGCCATCTGAGCCACATCGCCGAAGTCGCCGCCGAAACGTCCGAGTCGTCCAGCGTCTCGCCGTTTTCACGACGTTCGACGATCAACTCGACCTTCTTGCCGGCCGCAAGCATGTCACGGAAGACCGCAATGCTCAGTGCGTTTACCCGTCCAATGGCGACATGACGCAGCTTCTCGCGCTCGAGCAGGACCATTTGCCGCTGTATGAGGATAGTTGTCAGCGCTCCAAGGCTCGCGCCCAACAGCGCAAACGCCCCAGATGCCACAGCAGTCCACATGGCGATAATCCTACGCACTCACTACCGCTCTCGCCCTGTGGCACAAGCGAACTCGTCCCAGGAACAAACCCAGCCACGCCCCTCTCCTCGGCCAGCACCCCTGAAATGCCGAGTGGCACTTGGTGGAGGCAAACCGGACACACCCCCTCCAGGCGGTGCCACTCGGCGAGCTCGAGGGGGCGCGATGAAGATCGACCGACATGGCGAACCCTCCCCGGTTTCGCAGCGGACGAGGCCTCCGGCATGAGCTCCCCGCACCGGCGAGGAACGCCCTACGTCGCTCAGGCCCGGTCGAATTCGCCGCGTCGCACGCCGCCGGTGAACGCATTCCACTGGGCCGGAGTGAACACGAACGCCGGCCCGTGCTGATCCTTGCTGTCACGTACGGCGACACGTCCGCCCTCGACGAAGGCGACCTCGACGCATTCCCCGCCGCCCTGGCTGTAGGTGCTGGTGAACCAGTTCGCCTCGGCAAGATCATCTTTCACGGTTTTCATACTCTCTCGTTAGCCACGTCAGGAGCTTGGCGGCGTCGATGTCGGACAGACTGGCTTGTTCGAGCAGCCGGTATTTCCGAGTGTAGAAGTCGACGTCGTCCTGGTCCTCGAGGTACATGCCGCCCACGGTGACCTCCAGGAAGACCAGAGGTGGTTCCGTTGGCTCTCCGGTTGCTTCGGTCGCGAAATTCAGGACAACGAAAGCGGGCATCGATACGCCGCCTGGGAATCCGGCATCGAACGGCAGGATGTGCAGGTGGATGTTCGGATGTAGTGCTGGGAGCTCGATCAGCCGCCGCAGTTGGTTCGCCATCGTGGCGGGAGATCCAACCATGTGGCGCAAGGCAGCTTCGCCGATGACCACGTCCAAAGTGGTCGGCTCGAGCTTGCGCAAGATCATGTTCTGCCGATGGGCTTTGATTCGCCCACGGCTGATCCACTCGTCCACCGGTGCGTCTGGCCAGATCTGTTGGACCAAGGCCCGGTCGTAGTCCTCCGTCTGCAGTAGGCCAGGTATCAAGTTCGGCTGGTACGAGACGATCCGGCGCGCAAAGGCTTCGAGGCTCATGTACACGTCGAAGTCCTTGGGGATGACGTCGCCGTACGCGTGCCACCAGTTGGTACCCGTCGCGGCCTGTTTGGCCAGACCGACCATGCCCTCCCGGATATCGGGCGGAACGCCGTATAGCTCGCAGGCCTTTTCGACGAAGTACGACTTGATGCGCCGGTTGCCGCCCTTCTCGGCGCGATGCAGGGTGGTCGACCCGACCTCGAGCACCTTGGCGGCTTCCTCGAGGCTCATCGAGGATCGAATCCGCCAGTCGCGCAAGTACCGCCCGAGCTGGCGCAGCGGCAGCGTCAAACCCATGTCCGGCATGACAGTCCTTCCGTTTCGGATGGCTGCTTCTTCCCGCTTCGGGATAAGCATGGCACTCATCTCGGAAGGCGTGCTGGGCATTTGGAAATTGCGAGTCGGAAATCCCGAATCTGGCTGACACCCGGCGTATTCCAGGCGTCTCATGGGATTGCGTCCGGTTGAGGGTGCACTCCACTCCGACACCCTCGCCGGGCGCTTCTATTCGCACCGATTGAGAGGTTTGCGATGAATCTGCTTGATTGCGAATCGGATCCGGGACCGTTGACGAGGGGCGACGCTCGGCTGGCGTGGCAGGTGCACCGGTTCTGTGACCGGGAGGTGTGCCGGGTGCGGCGGCGGGCGCGGGCCGTGCTGGAGGGATTCGTCAGTGCGGCAGGGGATTTCGGGGGAGAACGGCAATGAGCGGGGGAGAGTCTGGGACGCGGGTGGGGGATCACTGCGCTGATGGGCGGATTGTCCCTATTTCTCGGGAGCGGGCGGAGGGGATTCTCGTTATTCACGCCGGCTGTGATCCGGCGTGTGCGCGGAAGGCGAGTGCGGCCGCGTATTTGCGCGGGCGGACGGTGGAACCGAGCGAAAGGCATTCCGATGCTGGTTGAACTGTTCTTCGCGGCGGCGACGGTGATTCTGTGCGCGCTGGCCGCGGTGCGGATGACCCAGGACGTGCCCGTGCCGGCGGCGCGGCATGGGCGGGACAGGTACTCGGTCGCCGCGATCCGGGCGCGCATCGAGGCCGAGAATCGGGCGGAGGGCCGGGCCGCCGCCGCGCACACGATCCGGCCGGTCGGGCGTGGAAGCGCCCGATGAGAGCAGAATCGGGCGGTGGCGATGCGGCGTTGGGTGGGGTTGGGGTTCGGGGGTGCCATCGGCGCGGCGGTGGCCGTGCAGGCGCGGATCAATGGGGAGTTGGGGCACCGACTCGGGGATGGGATCGCGGCCGCGGCCATCAGTTTCGGGAGCGGGTTGCTGATTCTGGCGGTGGTCTTCGCGCTCAGCGGCCGTTTGCGGGCCGGGATCGGCCACGTGCGGAACGCGCTGGATACGGGCGAGTTGCGCTGGTGGCAGCTGCTCGGCGGCCTGTCGGGCGCGTTCTTCGTCGCGTGTCAGGGGCTGACGGTGGCGACCATCGGGGTCACGGCGTTCACGGTGGCCACGGTGGCGGGGCAGCTGGCGAGCAGCTTGGTGGTGGATCGGCTGGGTTGGGGGCCGGGCGGACCCACGCCGGTGACCGGGCTGAGGGTCGGTGCGGCGTTGCTCGGTCTGGTCGCGGTGCTACTCGCGGTCGTCGGCCGCAGCGGAACGGGCACGGCCGTGCACTCCGCGACGTCACTGCTCCTGGTCCTGCTGCCGTTGGTCTCGGGTGTGCTGGTGGCGTGGCAGCAGGCGGTGAACGGCCGGGTGGGCGCGGTCGGCGGTCCGCTGACGGCGACCCTGGCGAATTTCGCGACCGGTACCGCCGCGCTGCTCGTCGTCGAGGCGGTGGTGCTGGTTCGGCGCGGTGGTCTGCACAGCCCTCCCACCGAGCCCTGGCTGTATCTCGGTGGGTTGATCGGGATTTCGTTCGTCGCGCTGGCCGTGGCCGTGGTGCGCTGGATCGGCGTGCTGCTGCTGGGCCTGGCCTCGGTGGCCGGTCAGCTGCTCGCGTCGGTGGTGCTGGATGTGGTCGCGCCGACCGGTGCCGGTGTGTCCGCGCTGGCGGTCACGGGTTGCGCCTTGACCTTCGTGGCGGTGGCGGTGGCCGCGAGGTCCCGCGCGGGACAGCCCGCGTGAGTACCCCCGGATCATCAGGGAGGTGCTGCCCAGGATGGCGCCAGATCCCGATAGATCCGCTGTGTGACAACGGTTTCAGGTTCGCGGCCGATACCCCTGGCACCGCCCGCGATCACGCTGTCAGGCCAGTTTCTTCGACCGCAGCTCGTGCCCCTTGGACGTCTTGCAACGCCCCGACTCCAGATCCCACTGCCACCCGTGCAGGTTGCAGGTCAGCGTATTGCCTTCCACCACACCGAACTTCGACAGATCGGCCTTGAGATGCGGGCAGCGGCGCTGCACTTCCCAGCCGTCGAGTTCGGTGGAGGCGGTGTCGTCGTGGGCTTCGGAGAACCAGCCGTCGGCGTAGGCGATGCGCTCGTCGGTGAGGCACTTGAAGAAGGTGTAGAGGAATTCGTTGTAGCCGCCGATGCGCCAGGTGGTGAAGCGCGTGGACAGGAAGATGGTGTTGACCCAGTCGGGTTCGTCGTCGCGCAGCACGGTGCGGACCAGCTGCGGGGCGATGCGGAATCCGTAGCGGTACTTGCCTTCGCCTTCGACGGGAAGGCGAACCTCGCGCTTGGGGAAGTCGAGCACCACGGTCTCGTCGCCCATGACCAGGCCGACGGGGTAGCCGATGCCGTCGCAGATCAGGTCGCTCTGCTTCATGATCGGCTCGAACTTGGTCTTCAGCGCGGGCAGCAGCGGTTCGCCCTCGGCGGGAGCCCAGGTGGCCTTCTCGGCGGCCAGCACCGGAGCCATGCGCTGGGCCATGTCCTCGATGTAGGCGGCCTTGTCGCCGTAGATGGTGTCCGGGTCGACCGGGTGGGTGAGCGAAAGCAGTTCCTTGCCACGCAGATCCGCGGTCGAGCCGGGGATCAGCAGCAGTCCGCCCTCGTTGCCGTGGATCTTCATCTGATCCAGGAACGTGATCTGGTCGGGGAAGATGTTGCCTTCGTCGCCGCGGTCGTCGTTGAGGTAGCGCAGCTCGTCGTCGAGGAATACCGGCGGTCCGGCGGACGGGACGACCCAGGTGGCCCCGACCTGTTCGATGTAGGAGCGCGCGCGGTCCATGCCGCGCTGCCGCTTCTGCTTGCCGAAGTTGGCCTTGGTCTTGGTCGGAATGTCGTAGACCATCGGGTACCAGATGGCCCCGGAGTACTGCAGCAGGTGGATGTCCACATGCCCGAAGGCGTCGTGCAGCACATCCATGTCGACGGGCCGCGCGTCGTTCATGTTGAAGCAGACGGTTTCCCCGTCGGCCACGACGAGCGCGGAGTCGCCGATCGGTCCGTCGGCGGGCGCGCGCAGCGCGATGATCATGATGTCGAGGTCGCCGCCGGGACCGGTGACAGTGGTCTTGACGGAATCCTCGGTCTCCACGAACTTGGTGAACCCGAGCGCTCGCAGCTCCCGCTCGAGATCCGGCACCGGATAGTCGGGGAGCAGGACGGTGGCGTCCTTGTTGATCTTGTCCGCGAGCAGCTTGGCGTCCCAGTGATCGCGGTGCAGGTGCGATACGTAGAGGAAGTCGCAGTTGCCGAGCTCGTCCCAGTCCAGCTGGGTGTTGTCGGGGAACGGGAACCATGATCCGAAGTAGGCCGGATTGACCCACGGATCACAGAGGATCGTTCCGGCCGCGGTCCGGATGTGGAATCCGGCGTGTCCGACGCTGGTGATCTGCACGAGCTTCATTCCTCCCTGACCGTTACCAGCCACCCAGACTACTGGCTGGCCGGAGACGGCACCGATGCAGTAACCGCATCAATCGAATCGCTGTTACCTGGATCACTGGATGCCGCGCGGGCAGCGACTACGCTAGCGGAACTGTGGAACCCGTCTACTACCCGATCATCGGGCTGGCCCGCACCGTTTTCGCGCTGCAGGGCCTGAAGTTCGCCATCAAGGGCGATGAGAACATTCCGGCCACCGGTGGTGCGGTGATCGCGATCAACCACACCGGGTACATGGACTTCACCTACGCGGGCCTGCCCGCCCGTGCCACGAAGCGCTACATCCGCTTCATGGCGAAGAAGGAAGTCTTCGACAATTCCATCACCGGTCCGATCATGCGTGCGCTGAAGCACATTCCGGTGGACCGGTCGGCGGGCGCGGATTCCTATCACGAGGCGGTGGCCCGCCTGAAGGCCGGCGAACTGGTCGGCGTCTACCCCGAGGCGACCATCAGCCGCAGCTTCGAGTTGAAGGACTTCAAGTCCGGCGCGGCCCGCATGGCTCTCGAGGCGAATGTCCCGATCATCCCGATCGTCATCTGGGGCGCCCAGCGCGTCTGGACCAAGGGCCACCCGAAGCGCCTGGGCCGCACCAACACCCCCATCTCCATCGCGGTCGGCAAGCCCATCCAGCCCTTCGAGCCCGCTTCGGCCCTGACCGAGCAACTCAAGGGCACCATGCACGACATGCTCCTGGACCTGCAGCAGGGCTACTCCCACGAGCCCGGCGCCTACTGGGTCCCGTCCCGCCTCGGCGGCGGCGCCCCCACCCTCGACGAGGCGAACGCCATGGACCAGGCCGAGGCGGCGGAGAAGGCCGCTCGCCGCGCCCAGCAGTCCGGCGACTAGCCGATTCCCGCGAATCGCGACGGCCTGCCTCGGGACGGAGCACTCCCGAGGCAGGCCGTGCTCGTCCATGCGCCCTCCGCCGCGCGGCTCAGCTGGGGTCGGACCCCCGCACCGCCGACAACCAGGTAGCGGCGGCCATCGCGACCACCGTCGCCCCCGCGAACGCGGCGATCCCCCCGCCATCCACGTACACCCACAACAACCCTGCGAACGGCCCCGCAACGGCCGACTGCGCATCGAACACCAGCCGCCGCCCGAACCCGGTGCGCGCCAACGCCTCCGGATCGGGCCGCATCGGATTGTCGACCAGCCGCCCCACCGGCTCCGAATCCCGCGCCCGGCCCGACGGATACACCCGCCGCCCGCCGATGGACACGGCCCGGCCCGAGATCTCGGCCGTCTCCCGCGCCCATGTCACCAGCTCCGGTTCGAAATACACCGGCAGCCACCGGTCCCGACCGTCGACATTGATCTCCAGCCACGACCGGCTCACCAACCGATGCTGCTGCCGAACCCGCCGCACCCCCACTTCTCTCGCCCTACCCCGCACCCCCGCGGGCAGATACCCGAGCGCGACCATGAACCGAAACCCGGTGTAGCCCAAGATGACCGCCACCACGGCGACCAGCATCGCCACCTGCTCCGGATCAGCGAACGGGACCCAGGCGATGGTGATCGCCAGGGTCCCGATCGTCACGAGCGCCGGATAGGCCAGGGGATGGCCCACCCGGGAATTCACTTCAGGAAGCCGATTTTGGTGTAGTCAAGGCTGGCCAGACCGGCGGCACCGTAGTTGGCGAGGTTGGCGCGAACGGCCACATTGCCCGCCGACTGCATGAGCGGCAGGGAGTGTCCTTCCGCGAAGATCTGCTTGTCGACCTGGTTGGCCAGTTCGATGGCCTTGTCGGGATCGAGCTCGGAGACGGTCTTCTCGATCAGGTCGTTGAGTTCGGGCGAGCCGATCCGGCCGTAGTTGCCCTGCAGGTCATTGGTTTCGGGGTGGTAGCCCCAGATCTGATCGATGCTGCCGAGCGGGAACAGGTCTCCGACCCAGCTCCAGTGCGCCATATCGAAGTCGCCGGGCTGGATCACCTTGGTGAAATAGTCCTGGCCGGGCTTGGTGACGATGTTGAGCTTCACGCCGATCGAGGCCAGATTCTGCTGCATGACCTGTGCCATCTGCACCCAGGTGTCGGCGTTGTACATGACATCGCGGAACTCGAGCTTCTTCCCGTCCTTCTCACGGATTCCGCCACCGGCGGGCACCTTCCAGCCGAGATCGTCGAGTTCCTTGGCGGCCTCGTTCGGGTCGAAGGCCGGAGCGTTGTCCTGATAGCCCTTCTGTCCCGCCATATAGATGTGGTTGTTGAGCGGCTTGGGATCGATGACCAGGCCGGTCTGGATGGCGGTGGCGATACCCTGCCGGTCGATGGCCTTGCCGATGGCCACGCGCAGCTTGGGGTCGGCGAAGATCGACCCGGGCGCGCCGTTGAAGGTGATGTGCGACCACGAGTTACCGGGCGAGTGGCGAATGACCACGCCCGGAGTGTTCTCGGCGGTCTTGCGATCGTCGCGCGAGCCGATACCGACCGCGTCGATCTCGTTGTTCTGCAGGGCCGGCATGGTTGCCTGGTCATTGAGCACGCTGAAGGTGATGGTGTCGAGTTTCGGGGTGTCACCCCACCACTTCGGGTTGTGCCCCAACACGATCCGGCCCTGCCCACGATCGGTGGACTGGACGATGAACGGTCCCGAGGTCAGCCCGATGGCATCCACGGATCCCTTGTTGAAGGACTCCGGCGTGCCGGTCACGGACTTCGGGTAGAGGAAGGAGTTGCCGGCGAACTGGCCCTTCCACTCCGAGAAATGCTTGTTGAAGGTGAGGACGGCCTGCCGGTCGTCGGTCCCGCGCTCGATCTTCTCGACCCGGTCCCAACCCTGGTTGTTGGCGAGCAGGAAGTCCTTGTTGCGCCCGCTGAGCGCGTTGCCCTGGGCGGCGATGTCCTCCCAGGTGATCGGCGATCCGTCGGACCAGACGGCCTTGGGGTTGATCGTGTAGGTGACCTGCTGCGGATTGGTATTCGTCAGCTGGACATCGGTGAAGTAGTTGGTGTCGAGCGAGAGGTTGCCCGACGCATCGGATTTGAAGGCGCGCGGCATCATGGACCGTTCCAGGCCCATGACCTCGGCGTCATTGCCGTCGATGTTCAGCGTGTTCCAGTTCGCCGGGAACGCCGACATGGCCAGCCGCAGATTGCCGCCGTCCTTCAGGTCGGCGACGTCGTGCGGATTGATATCGCTGGTGGTGCCGAGCTCGGCTTTGCCCTGCGGCGCGGTGCCGTCGTCGCCGCCACCGCATCCGGTCGCCACCATTGTCACGGCGACCAGTGGGACCGCGAGCTTCGTTCCGATCGAGCGAATCCTCACCGGTTGCTCCTTCCGTTGGAGTTCTGCTGGAACACTCTCCGCTCCTATCCCGAGACGACCGGGACGGGAACGGCGTCGATGAGGGCGCGGGTGTACTCGTGCCGCGGATCGCTGAAAACCTGCTCGGCCGCACCATATTCGACGATCTGACCGCGGTACATGACGGCAATGTCGTGGGCTAGATTGCGTACGACCGACAGGTCATGGGAGACGAACAGATACGACAGTCCGCGTTCGGCCTGCAGGTCGCGCAGCAGATTCAGCACGCCGGCCTGGATCGACACGTCCAGCGAGGACACTGGTTCGTCGAGCACCAGGATCTCCGGATCCAGCGCCAGGGCTCGCGCGATATTGATGCGCTGCTTCTGCCCGCCGGAGAAGTCGGCCGGATAGCGGTCCGCGTGTTCGGGGCGCAGGCCGACGAGGTTCAGCAGTTCTTTGACGCGGCGCTGGATTTCGTCCTGGGGGCGGCCGTTGATGCGCAATGGCTGGGCGAGCGCGTCGGAGATCGGAAGCCGGGGATCCAGCGAGGCCGCTGGATCCTGGAACACGATCTGCAGCTTGCGCCGGATCTCCCGCCGCCGGGCTTTGGTGATGGTGGCGACATCGCTGCCCAGCACCTCGATGCGGCCGCTCTCCGGCGCGATGAGGTCCATGATCTGGGTCAGCGTCGTCGATTTCCCGGAGCCGGACTCACCGACGAGGGCCAGCGTGCGACCCGACTTGATCTCGAAGCTGACGCGGTCGACCGCCTTCACCTCGCCGGTGCGGCGTTTGAACACCACACCGGAGGTGATCGGGAAGGTCTTCTTCAGGTCCGAAACCCGGAGCACCACTTGCTCATCGGTGGGTACCGGGGTTTCGGCGGGCGGGACCTCGCGGCGGTAGGCGGTGAAGAGGTCGGCGGTGCCGACCTCGGCGACCCGGATGCAGGCCGCCCGGTGTCCGGGTCCGGTGTCCTGCAGGGGAGGTTCCGCCGCTCGGCAGTCGTCGATCGCGACGGGGCAGCGCGGGGCGAACGGGCAGCCCGGCGGCAGCGCGTGCATGGCCGGAGGCGCGCCGACAATCGGCACCAGCGGCGCCCGTGCCGGACCGTCCAGTCTGGGGATGGAGCCCAGCAGACCGACCGTGTACGGCATTCGAGGAGCGTTGAAAAGCTCGGTGGTGCGCGCGGTTTCGATGATCCGACCGGCGTACATGACGGCCACGCGATCCGCGAGGGTGGCCGCGATGCCCATATCGTGGGTGATGAAAACGACGCCCGCGCCGGTGATATCGCGCGCCTTGCGCAACAGATTCAGGATCTGCTTCTGTACGGTGACGTCGAGCGCGGTGGTCGGTTCGTCGCAGATGATCAGTTCGGGATCATTGGCGATGGCGATGGCGATCACCACGCGCTGGCGCATACCGCCGGAGAACTCGTGCGGGAAGGCTTTGGCGCGCAGTGCGGGATCCGGGATGCCGACCAGGTCCAGCAGCTCCACCGCCTTCTCGGCGGCTTCGCGCTTGCTCATCTTGCCGTGCGCCAGTAGCGCTTCGGCGATCTGGTCTCCGACCCGGTACACCGGCGTCAAGGCCGAGAGCGGGTCCTGGAAGACCATGGAGATCTTGCTGCCGCGCAGTGTGGACAGCTGCCGGTCACCCATGCCGACCAGTTCCTGCCCGCGCAGCCGAATGGATCCCTGCACTCGGGCCTGATCCGGGAGCAGCCCCATGACGGCCAGGGAGGACACCGATTTGCCGGAGCCGGATTCACCGACGATGGCCAGCACCTCACCGTCCTGCACGGTGTAGTTCACTCCGCGCACGGCCTCGACGCGGCCCTCCTCGCTCGGGAAGCTCACCCGGAGATCGGAGACCTCGAGCAGCGGTGCGGTGGTGGTCCGGTTCGTGTCGGTCATGCCGCGGCCCTTCCGGCGGATTTCTTACCGGCGACCCGGTTCTTGCGGCGCGAGCGCGCACGTCCCGCGCTGGGGTCGAAGGCATCGCGCAGACCGTCGCCGGCGACGAACGTGCAGAGCACGGTCAGGATCAGGAATCCACCCGCGAAGAGGAACAACCACGGATACGTGAGGGCCGACTTGGTGCCCGAGGCGATCAGCGTGCCCAGCGACACATCGGGCGGCTGCACGCCGAATCCCAGGTAGCTCAGCCCGGTTTCGCCCATGATCGCCGCGCCCACCGCCAGGGTGGTGTCGATGATGAGGAAGGAGGCGACATTCGGAACGATATGGGTGGTGATCACCGTCCAGGTGGACGCGCCCATATACCGTGCGGCCCTGACGAATTCACGCTCGCGCAAACTGAGGGTGAGACCACGAACGATGCGCGCGCTGATCATCCAGCCGAATCCCGCGAGCAGCACGATGAGCAGCAGAATGCTGCCACTGCCCTTCGCCCGCGGCGCGAACAGCGCGACGATGATGAAACTGGGCAGGACCAGCAGCAGATCCACCAGCCACATGATGGCCATATCGGGCCAGCCGCCCAGCAATCCGGCCACCGAGCCGGTCACGGTCGCGATCAGGGCCGAGATGAACGCCACCGCGAAGCCGATCAGCAAGGACTTCTGCAGGCCCCGCAGTGTCTGGGCGAGGACGTCCTGACCGATCTGGTTGGTGCCGAAGGGATGCCGTGAGCTCGGAGGCTTGAGCAGCGCGGTGTAATCGAGCTGCTGATAGTCGTACTTCAGGAAGGGTGGGAGCGCGAACGCGAGGATCAGCATCAGGATGAGCAGCGCCAGCCCGATCACCGCCGGCTTGTTCCGCAGGAAGCGCCGCACCACCAGCTTGCGACGGCCCGCGGCCATCGGCTCGGGGGCGCCCTGAACGATCAGTTCGGTTTCGGTCATCACGCACGCACCCTCGGGTCGAGAATGGCGGTGACGATATCGGACAGCAATCCGGACAACAGGATCACCAGCGCGATGAATCCGGTGATCGTCACCACGGGATAGATGTCCTGCAGAGTGATCGAATCCACCAGCCACTCACCGACACCGTGCCAGCCGAAGATCTTCTCCACGAAGGCCGCGCCGGTGATGAGCCCGCCGAAGCTGTACGCGAACAGCGTCGCCATCGGGATGAGCGCGGTGCGCAGGCCGTGCTTGTACAACGCGCGGGACCGGGTGAGGCCCTTGGCCCGCGCGGTTCGGATGAAGTCGTTCTGGAAGACGTCGAGCATGGCGGCCCGCTGGTAGCGGCTGTACCCGGCGGCCGCGCTGAGAATCAGGGCGGCCGTGGGAACGATCATGTGCTGCAATCGATCGACGAACTGATTCCAGGTGCCGTGCACCGCGTTCGCCGAGGTCTCGCCCGTGTAGTAGAAGATCTGCTGCCCGGTGGCCGTATTGATCTCGTACGCACCGTATTTCAGCAATGTCGCGAGCAGGAACACCGGCGTGCTGATGATCAGCAGGGAGATCACCGTGGTCAGGTAGTCGCTGAACTTGTATTGCCGGATCGCCCCGGCCGCACCGATGAGCACGCCGAGGATCGACCCGACGATCGAGCCGACCAGGACGAGTCGCAAGCTGATGCCGATCCGCCGTGGCAGTTCCTCGCTCACCGGCTGTCCCGCCAAGGTCTTGCCGAAGTCTCCGTGCGTGACGATCCCGCCGACCCACTCCGCGTACCGCTGCGGGATCGGCATATCCAGCTTCAGTTCCTCGCGCTTGGCGTCGATCACCGACTGCGGCGGCCGCGGATTGCGATGTTCGAGGCTGTCGAGCGGGCGAAACGTGAGGGACGCGAGCCCGAACGCCAGGAACGACGCCAGCACCAACAGCACGACATAGTTCAGCGCACGTCGCAGCAGAAAACCGGCCATCATTCCCTTTCGGGGTCGAGTTCTGCCCCAGATCATAGGGAGTGGAGTGGGGAAACGCGGGGTACGGACCGCGGACGCCCCGGCAATCCGTGTGTTAACCGGTGCGGCCGGGGTGGTGCCGGAAAGGTCTCGTTTGTACGGCGGGGTCCGTAATCCACGGGCGCACGGGTCGCGGCTCGAGGCAGGATGGAGTAGGTGACGCTCTTTCACCTGCCCAAACCCAAGATGGTCGCCTCCGACGTGGACGGCACGCTCATCGACCACCGTGAGCAGGTGAGCGCCCGCACCAAAGCCGCTGTCGATGCCCTGATCGCGGACGGGGTGCCGTTCGTGCTGGCGACCGGCCGGCCGCCGCGCTGGATCGATCCCGTGGTCGAGGGGCTCGGCTACGCGCCGCTGTGTGTGTGCGGCAACGGTGCGGTGATCTACGACAGCGCCTCGGATCGGGTGCTGGACAGCCGGACCCTCGATATCGAAACCCTCACCTGGATGGCCGATCTGGCCGAGCGCTTGCTGCCGGGCTGCGGACTGGCGGCGGAACGGGTCGGCGCGACCGCGCACGATGCCGCGACCCCGCAGTTCGTCAGCTCCCCCGAGTACGAGCACGCCTGGCTGAACCCGGACGACACCCAGGTCTCGCGCGCCGAGGTGATCTCCGCCCCCGCCATCAAGATGCTGATCCGGCTACCCGGAACGTCCAGCGCCGTCATGCGCACCACCCTGGAACCGCACCTGGCGGGCCGCGCGGACCTCACCTACTCGACCGACAACGGCCTGATCGAGTTGTCGGCGCCGGGCGTCACCAAGGCGACCGGTCTGGCCGCGGTCGCCCAGCGCCTGGGCGTCCAGCATTCCTCCCTCATCGCCTTCGGCGACATGCCCAACGACGTGCCGATGCTGCACATGGCAGGTCACGGCGTCGCCATGGCGAACGCCCACCCGGAGGCCATCGCCGCCGCCGATGAGGTGGCTCCCTCGAACGTCGACGACGGCGTGGCCCGCACCCTGGAACGCTGGTGGTCCTGACCTAGTTGGGGGCTACCGCGGGAATGGGTTTGATGGGGTCCTGGACCGCGCCGTAGTTCTTCAGCACGGTGGTGACGATTCCGGTCATCTTGTCGAAAATCAGTGCGCCGTTTTGGAAGTCGGTGCGGATGCCGTTCGAGACCGGGTATTCATTGCTCGTGGGCAGGCCGAGAATGCCTGCGTTCGAACCCAATTGCAGGAATCGTTCCAGGATCTTGCCGACCACCGAGACGATTCGGCCGGTCGAATTCGCGTAGACGAAGCCATTGGTGAATTCGCCGTATTGGCCGCCGTCGGCGAGTGCTACCGGTTCCGCTTTCGGTTGTCCCAGTGGGCCTTGGGCGCCACCCTGCTCGTTCCAATAGCGGGCGACGGCACTCCGGTCGAGCATGCCGAGGATCCGCTGCGTGAGATCGGCGAGCGTGGCCAGGTCCGCTTGGCTGGAACTGGGTGCGGGCGGCGCCGGGGCGGCCTGGACCTGCGGGTTCGCGCCCGCGTTCTGGCCGGGTCGGCTCCGGTTCGGGCTGGTCGGGGCGACGGTGTCGGTGCCGCCCGCGGCGTCGGCGGCGATCTGCCGGATCTTGTCCATCAGGGCGTAGGCGGCGTCACCGGGGCAGGTGGTGTTGCCGACGTCGCGGTGGGCGAAGATGTTCGGCAGCTTCACCGCCTGTCCGAGCGCGTATTTCGTGTAGTCACTGCCCTCGGAGTACATGGTGGTGGAGCCCTGCGGGTCGAAACCCGCCACCTTGGCCCGCCAGCCGATGAACTTGCCGAGCGCCTGGATGGAGACGTCGGTCGGATCGTCCTCCTCATAGTCGCCCATCAGCGCGACGCCCGCGGTGTCGATATTGAACCCGCCCGCGTGCGCGCCCTCGACCGGGCGGTCCAGGCCGCCGTAGCGTCCTTCGAAGATCTGCCCGTACTTGTCGACCAGCGCGTTGTAGCCGATGTCGCACCAGCCCAGCGTTTTCGCGTGATACGAGTAGATGGCGCGCACGATGCCCGCGGACTCGGCCTTGGTGTAGTCGTTGCGGCCCGCGGTGTGGTGCACGGTGATCGCGGAGACGCCGTCGTCGTAGGTGGGTTCCTCGCAGCGCAGCGACTCGTCCGCACCCCACTGCGCCCGGGAGATCACCTTCGGTCCGCCGCCGGGCAGCGGGGCGGCCACCGAGGTGAGGTTCTCGTCGATGCCGCCGCGGCCCGGATCGATCAGCACCGCGGCCAGTTTCTCCAGGTTGATCTGCGCGGGATCGGCTTTGCTGTCGTCCAGCGGTGTCGGTTCCGCGGGCGTGGCGACCGCTTTCGCCTTGGGCGTCACCAGCATCTGCACGGTCTTGGTGTTGCCCACGTAGATGGGTTCGGTGCCCTTGCGCTTACCCGGCTGGGCCTTATCGCTGCCGGATTCGGACTCCGCGTCATACCAGGGACCCCAGGTGCCGTCGGGGCGCTGTGCGCGAATCTTGGTGGTGGCGTTGAGAACATCGGCCGCGGTGAGCGCGACCATGCTGAACGGGGTGTCGCGGGTCAGTTCCTTGACCTGCGCTCCGACCTTGTCGACCAGGTCGGTGGGGACCGCGCCGGGGGAGAGGGCGGGGGTGCGCAGGTCACCGGTGAGGCCGGGAACCGGGTGTGGGCCCGGGGCCGCCGGGTTGTCCGCGGCCGGGACCGGGGCCGGTGCCACGCCGCCGGGGGCGGGAGTGGCTGGAGCGGAGGGGTTTTCGGCGTTCGGCGCCGCCGGAATCTCAGGACCCGGTTCGGCGATGAAGCTGGGTGCGCCCGCCGGGGCGGCCGGTTTCGCGGAGCCGGGCACGACCGGTGTGGCGTTGGGGAGGGAGCCCGGCACAGTGGGCCGGACGGCGTGTGGAGCGGGGGCCGGGGCGGGCCCGACCGGCTGCTGCTGGGAATTGTTGAGCTTGGGCAGCGGGATCTCGGTCGGCAGCGGCACGCCCGGGATCAGGTTCTGCGGGATCTGAATCGAGCTGGGCAGCGGCAGCATCCGCAGATCGGACAGGCGCAGGTCGGGCAGGTTCAGCCCGGTGAGGTCACGCAGCGGCAGCACGATGTCCGGCGCCGAGGACAGGGCGACTTCGGCCATTTGTGCTGGTATAGCTGCCAAATTGCTTTGATCCGCGTTCCGGACATCCCGGGAATCGCTCAGTGCGAGGACACCGACGGGCACGGTCAGCGCGAGGGCGGTGACAACCGGGAGCGTGTAGGCATGTTTCGGTCTGCGATACGGCACAAGCATCTCCCATTCAGGTAAATCGGTCTAACCGCGCCCCGAGCACAAGCTTGCTACTTGGCGCATCAACGATCACACTAGTCCCTACTGTCACATTCCCTGAACGTATGGTTGAGGCTTAGCTTTGGATAACTCGAATGTAGCTTCAGCCCATGAGAGAACGGGTATGACATGCCGAACGGGTACCTAGCCGAGCGCCGTAGACGGCGCGGCCTGCTCACCCTGTCCCTCGCAGTCGCCGCCACCACCGGCGGCGCCGCCCTCCTCGTGTGGGCCTGGCCCGAGAACGCCCTGAACCTGACGGTGGGCGCCGGCCACGGCCGCGGCTTGAGCCAGCACGGTGCGTTCGAGAAGGCCGCCGCAGGCTGGACCGCCGACCGCATCCTCGCGAACTACTACTCCGGAGCCGATCTCGCCGACATCGGCGCGACCTCCGTCCGAGTCCGCATCATGGAGCAGGACGACAAAACCCTCGATGTCGTCTCCGACTCCGTCTTCTACGTCGCCGGCCGCCGTGTCATCCCCGGCCAGGCCGCCCACCTCACCCCCACCGCCTCCGGCGCGGACGTCACCATCACCCAGGGCTGCGACGGCAACACCCTGTGGGAAGGCGCCACCGACGACCCCTGGGCCTACCCCGTCGCCGAGGGCACCGCCCGCCCGGCCGAAGAACAACTGGAGATCTGCGGCGGCAACGCCTTTCGCGGCGTCCTCGGCGTAGCCCTCGAAGGCGACGCCTTCCGCACCGTCAACGAAGTGGACCTCGACGACTACCTCAAAGGCGTGGTCCCCGCCGAAATGATCCCCGGCTGGGCCGACCAGGGCGGCGCCGAGGCGCTCAAAGCCCAAGCCATCGCCGCCCGCTCCTACGCCCTGGCCGAAGACCGCTACACCTACGCCCAAACCTGCGACACCACCGACTGCCAGATGTACCTAGGCACCGACAAAGAGGACCCCCGCACCACCGAAGCCGTCGAGTCCACCTCCGGCCGAGTCCTGGTCCGCGACAACCACGTCCTCCGCGCCGAATACTCCGCGGCCCCCGACGGCGGCCTCCCCACCCCCGCCGCCGCCATGGAAATCGGCCCCGCCCTCTCCGACTTCCCCGCGGTCCAATCCCCAGGCGTCCTCCCCAGCCTCCCCTTCCTCAACACACCCCAAACCCAACCCGCCCCAACGGAATCCACCCCGGACTCCGCCTGCACCCCGGACGTCGCCACCCCGCCGGCCCGCACCCCGGCCGCCGCCAAACCTCACGCGACCACCCCGACCCCCAGCGCCCCGATCGCCCCCACGGTGAACGCCGGCGCACCAGTCCTCCCCACTCCGAACTCCGGCGCACCAGTCGCCGTTGCTCCGGACCCGAGCTCCCCCGCGACCGCCACTCCGGATTCGCTCGCACCCGGCCCCGAGGCTCCCGCCCATCCGGACCAAACCTGCGCCGCAGTCACTGTCCCGAGCGCTGAAACCCCTACCACCCCAGACAATTCCACCCCAGCGCACCCAGACCCCGGCAACCGCGCCCGAGCCGCCGTCCCCCTACCGAGCCCAGGCAGCGCCGACCCGAACTCGATGTACTCCGATTCCCACCGATCCCCGGACCCGGCCACCCCACTGACCCCGCTCGCGCCGGCAACCCCCGCCGCGCCACCCCGAACGGCCCCCGGACCCAACTCACAGACATCTCCGTCGCCGTCCCACGCCCCGGTCGCGCCCGCCAACCAGTCACCGGAGTAGTTGGCACGAATTGTGATCGGTTGTCTGATGGAATCCATGCACTCCGATCGTCGGCCTTGGTTCGAAGGTGTTGGCCTACGGTGACGGCGGTTGAGCTCGCCCGGATGGAGGGTGAGGTGGACGCGGGTATCGACGCCAAGGTCGCGGAGCTCTCGGGGCATTCGTGTTTCAGTCCAGGGAGAGGTCGCCGAGGGATTCGGAGAACTTGCGGAGGAGGGGGATCAGGGCTTCGCGGTCGGTGGGGGTCAGGTCGGTGAGGAGGCGTTGTTCGTTTTCCATGTGCAGGGGGAGGACGTTGTCGACGAGGGTGCGGCCGGTGTCGGTGAGGCGGACTCGGATGGCGCGGCGGTCGGTGGCGTCGGGGACGCGTTCGACCCAGCCCTTGGCGGCCAGGCGGTCGATGCGGTTGGTGATGGCGCCGGAGGTGCGCATGGACGCCTTGTTGAGGGCGCCCGCCGTGAGGCCGGATTCGTTGCCGGAGCGGCGGAGGGTGGCGAGGACGTCGAACTCCCAGAACTCCATGCCCTGGGCGCGGAAGAAGTCGGTGAGTTCGCGCTCGATGATGTGGGCCAGGCGGGAGATGCGGCCGAAAATCTCCATGGGGGAGCTGTCGACGTCGGGGCGCTGCTGACGCCAGGCGGCGGTGATCTGGTCGACTGCGTCGGGCATGTGACCTGCTCCTTTCGGTCTCGGAAATAATCTCAACGTTGAGATACTTGACGCTGAGGTATCCGGGATGGTGTTATCTCAACGCTGAGATTATCAATGAGGAGCTATCGATGACCACCACACGCGCTGGAGCCGCAGGACTCGCGGGAACCCTCGCCGTAACCGCCCTCGCCCCGCTGGTCTTCGGATCGACGTACGCGATCACCACCACGTTCCTGCCGCCGGACCGGCCCATGTTCACCGCGCTCATGCGCGCGCTGCCCGCCGGACTGCTGCTGCTGGCCATCACCCGCAAGCTGCCGCACGGGCAGTGGATCGGCCGCGCGGCCGTGCTGGGCGCGCTCAATATCGGCATCTTCATGCCGCTGCTCTTCCTCGCCGCCTACCGCCTGCCGGGCGGCGTCGCCGCCGTACTCGGCGCGGCCGCACCGCTTTTCGCGCTCGGCATCGCCAGCGTGGCGCTCAACGAGCGGCTCACCGTCCGCAAGGTGCTGGCGGGCGTGATCGGACTCTTCGGCGTCGCGCTCGTAGTCCTGCGGGCCACAGCGGTTCTCGACACCGTCGGCGTGATCGCCGGTCTGCTCGGCGCGGCCTCCATGGCGGGCGGCACCGTGATGACCAAGCGCTGGGGACGCCCGGACGGCGTGAGCCCCTTGGCCATGACCGGCTGGCAGCTCACCGCCGGCGGCCTGATGCTACTGCCGCTGGCCGCCATCATCGAGGGCGCGCCGCCCGCGCTGGACGCCCGCAATATCGGCGGCTACCTCTACCTGGGCCTGATCGGCACGGCCGCCGCCTACGCCATCTGGTTCCGCGGCATCGCCAAGGCCCCCGCCACCTCGGTCTCGTTCCTCGGCCTGCTCAGCCCGCTGTCGGCGGCCGTCATCGGCTGGGCCGCGCTCGGCCAGGCACTGGCCCCGCTGCAGATCCTGGGCATGGCGATCGCGCTGGGCGGCACCCTGCTCGGCCAGACCGGAACCGCGCCCAAGGCACCCGAACCCGTCACCGACACGCCCGCACCGGCCCGCACCGCGGCCTGATCCGAAAACCTTGCGAAGGAGCGAAACATCATGCAGATCACAGTGTTCGGAGCCAGCGGAGACACCGGCAGCCGGGTCGTGGCCGAAGCGCTGAGCCGGGGCCACCGGGTGCGGGCCGTCGCCCGCGACGCCGAGCGGCTGCGGCACCTGCCCGAGCAGGTCGAGGTGTGGACGGGCAATGCCGCCGACCCCGCCGCGGTCGAGAAGGCCAGTGCCGGTAGCGATGTCGTGGTCAGTGCCACCCGCCCGGTCCCGGGCAGCGAACACGAGCTGGCCGAGGTCGCCGCCGCGCTACTGGAAGGGCTGGCGGACAGCGGAATTCGGCTGCTGGTGGTCGGCGGCGCGGGCACTCTCACCGTCGCCGGCACGGGCAAGACGCTGGCCGAGCAGACCGGCTTCCCGGCCGCACTGGGTCCCATCGCCGAGGGCGGCCGCCGCCAGCTCGAGGTGTTCCGGACCACCGCGCACCCGGTGAACTGGACCTATGTCAGCCCGCCCGCGCTGTTCGAGCCCGGCGAACGGACCGGCGGTTACCGGCTCGGCCTCGACGAACTGATCGCCGACGAGCAGGGCAATTCCTCGATCTCCATGGAGGACATGGCCATCGCGCTGCTCGACGAGATCGAGCATCCTCGCCACCACCGCGTCCGATTCACCGTCGGCTACTGAAAGCCGCTACCGCACAACGAGAACACCGCGGGGCGTGACCGATGATCCGGTCGCGCCCCGCGGTGTTCGCCGATTACCCGGCTCGAAATGCTTACGCCACGCGGAAACCCGCGCCCGCCCCACCGTGGTGGTCGATGTCGGCCAGCACGGCGGTGATGTTGGTGGACAGCTCCGGCTCGTGGATCAGGTTGCCGCCACCGGTGCACAGCGGCAGTTCGACGGTGATCGGCCCGGCCCGGAAGTCGGTGCCCGCCACCACCATGCCGACCAGCTGGTCGCCGCGCAGCACGGGCGCGCCCGAGTCACCGTGGTTGGCACACACCTGGCTACGGAAGTAGGTGGACTTGGTCTCCCACACCGGACCGCAGGTGAAACCGGTGGTGCGGCCGTTCTTGCAAACGTTCTCGCCGATCTGCGGCGGCGCGCCCACCGAGTTGATGACCGACTGCGCGACCTGACGGGTCGGGATCACCCGCTCGGGGTTGAAGACGATGATGGCCCAGTCCATCTCCTCGTCCTTCTCGGCGATGACACCGATGCCGCCGGAGCGGGTGTACTCGGCGGCGATGCGCGCGCCGACCTCACCGCAGTGGCCGGCGGTCAGTCCGACCAGCTGGTTCTTGTTGTCGTAGCCCATCGCGGTGATGGTGCACTCGCTGACCGAGGTGGCGTCCTGAAGGTCTTCGACGTAGACGCCCGAGCCACCGCCGAGCGTCACCACCGGGGCGGCGTCCGCGGTGCCGGCGAACAGGAGGGTGGAGCTCACCGCGGTGACGGCCGCGGCCGCCCAGTGCAGAACTCGGGCGCGGCCCGCAGACTTCATCAGGTTTTCCCCATCCCACGAAAAGTCGATTCCTGCGCGCCGAAATCGGGAGTCCGGGGGCGCGCGCGTGGAGCATGTCACGCCCGCAAGTGATTGGCAAGTCCCGACTTCCGGAGCCATTCGGAAAAGCTATGCCCGGCAGCCGGTTCCGGCGGAAACAGACTTGGACGTGTCGGTGGCCCGTGATAGAAATCGGGCAGTGGTGATCGCACCACCGAGAGCAGTAGCGGCCCATGCGCAGCGGCCGCTGCGAAATTGGGGAGAATTCGAATGGCTTTCTCGGGCAAGCTCGCCTTGACCATGTTCGTATCCGCGGCCGCCGTGCTGGTGACGTCGCTGGGGGCCGGTACCGCCAACGCCGAGCGGGGACCGGATGGATCGCTCTACGGCACGCTCGCGCTGAGCACCGACGGCGGCACCTTCTACGGCGCCGCCTGGAACTACCCGAGCTGGGGCGCTTCCGACACGGCCGCGCTGAACAAGTGCGCCCACCGCGGCTGCAAGGTGATGGTGCAGTTCGCCAACGGCTGCGGCGCCATCGCCGAAAGCGCCGACCACGCCTACTACTACGGCGGTTCCGGCCGCAACCGCGCCGAGGCCGAGCGCGATGCCATGGACCGGCTCACCAACTGGATGCCGTCCCCGCCCGCCCTGTTCGGCAGCTCGGCCCCGCCGAAGCAGTCCGTGCACGTGCGCTACAGCGAGTGCACCGCCGGCGCGTAAGCCCTCGAACCAGCCCCGACCGGCGCATACTGGTCGGGGCTTGACCTTGACGCTGCGTCAACTTGCATCCTGAATTCGTCGAGGAGAACGAGAGGATACGAAAGGCCGGAACGTGGCAGCCGAATGGTCCATCCAGCAATTGGCAGCGGTCGCCCGAACCACCAGCCGCACCCTGCGGCATTACGGTGAGCTCGGGTTATTGCCGCCGAGCCGGATCGGATCGAACGGTTACCGCTATTACGACCAGGAATCCCTCGTCCGGTTGCAGCGCATCCTTTTACTCCGAGAACTCGGTCTCGGCCTGCCGGCCATCGCCGAAGTGCTCGCCGGGCAAAAGGACACCGCCGCCGCCCTGCGCACCCATCTGGAATTGCTGAAAAACGAGCAGGACCGGATCGCGCGCCAGATCGCCTCGGTGCAAACAACATTGCGCAAGACGGAAGCAGGTGAACAACTGATGGCAGACGAGGTATTCGACGGATTCGACCACGCCCAGTACAAGGACGAGGTCATCGAACGCTGGGGCAAGAACGCCTGGGACAGCGGCAACAAGTGGTGGAACGCTCTGACCGACGCCGAGAAGAAGGCGTTCCAGCAGGTCCACCTCGATATCGCCGCCGACTACGGCCGCGCCCACGCGGCAGGCCTCCCGGTCGACAGCGCAGAGGTGCAGGCCATCGTGCAGCGCCACTACGACTGGCTCGGCGCGTCCCCCACCGGCGGGCCGGTGACCGCCCAGTACTTCAACGGTCTCGGCGACATGTATGTCGCCGACCCGCGCTTCGCGAAGAACTACGACAAGCACGGCGACGGCACCGCCGCGTACGTCCGTGACGCGATGCGGGTGTACTCCGCCGCCCGGCTGTAGTCCTCGGGCAGTGCCTCCGGTCACGGGGGAGTGGGCCGAGAAGTGAACAGCCGCCCGGTCTTTCGGCCGGGCGGCTGTTTCGGTACTCGATCGAGCTCAGGTCAGGGCCCGGTCAGGCCGCGCACATCGACTGCATGACACCGCGCAGGATCGGCGCGCCGTAGGTGGTGGGCGCGAAGGCGATGGTCTGCGCCATGCTCAACGGGGTCGTGATGACCGAGCCCACCCCGGTGAACCCGGCGATCGTGGTGCCCGCGGTGAGCAGCAGGCTGGTGGCGTCGAGGGCGAAGGTGATGAGCGAGAAGAGGTTCTCCACCTTCACATCGGCCAGCGCCACGGTGTCGAGCGCGCGGCCCTCGTAGATGTCGAAGCCCAGGTTGGCCAGGAAGGTCAGCGGGCCGTAATCCATGGCGTCCACGATCGGGCCGAGCTGCTCGGTGCGGCGCAGCATCATGATGTCGGCGACCCGGTTCTCGTGCAGGAAGCCCTGCAGCGCATCGGCATTGGCGTTCACCGACGCGGGATCGACGGGCAGCCCGGCCGCGGTGGTGAGGAACGCGCGGGTGCGCTCGACCAGGTCGGCGGTCTTCAGCTCGGCCAGTGTGGTGCAGGTGCCGTCGGCCTTGGTGAGCTGGTTGGCCAGGTCGATGAGCGGCTGCGGCACGTCCACGTGCTCGTCGGGCAGCTCCAGCCGCAGCTTCTGATACGGACCGCTGACATCGCAGCCCAGCGACAGCTGCGACTGCACCGACCGCGCCAGCGACTTCACCCCGTTGAACAGCGCGCCCACCACCGGCTTGAGCACGAACCCGACGGTCGGCACCAGGCTGGCCGCGAACTGCGCGGGGATCTTCACGATGCGGGTGGCGAGAATGAACACCTCGACCACATCGCGCACCTTCAGCTGCGAGAGCGCGATCGTCTTGTGCAGGTCGCCGGTCTTGACGGCGTCGAGGTTGTTGACGATGTAGGTGACGATCGGGTCGTCGAGGAACTGGGTGCGGTCGTTCACCTCGTCCGGGCCCAGCGGCAGGCCGTTGCGGTGCACATGGATCGACGCGACGTGCTGCCGGAAGTCCTCGACCGACCGGTCGTAGGCGGTCTGCTGCTCGGCCGGAACCACCGTGCGAATGGCCGTGGCGGCCGCGGTGATGACATCGTCGAAAGTTGCCGCGGGCTTGCCGCAGACGTCGCCGGCGTCGGCGATCTGGGTTGCCGCGAGTGCGTCGCCCTCGTCGGCGCGCGCGGGCGCCGCACCCGGGACGAGGGCGGCGGTACCGAGGATGGCGGTGATGGACAGGGCCCCGATGAGCGGGGCGAATCGAGCGAGGCGCATGTAGATGGTCTTTCGAGGGGTTGCGCAATCACGCGGCAACAAACCGGTCGGTGTTACAAATCGAGTCGATATGTAATACAGCTTTCATGGCGCAACCGTCAGCGGTTTCGTGAACGCTGAGCGAAAACCAGGCGACGAATCCCGCTTGCCGGGACGGCCCGCGCCACCCCTGTCAACCCGCCCCGCCGGAGCCCAAGCGCGTCCCGCGGCACTGCCGGTAGTCTGGGCGACCGTGACCGTCGCATCCCCCTTCGATCTGATCGTTGTCGGCTCCGGCTTCTTCGGGCTGACCATCGCCGAACGCACCGCCAACCTGCTCGGTAAGCGGGTGCTGGTGGTTGAACGCCGTTACCACCTGGGTGGCAACGCGTACTCGGAGGCGGATCCCGAAACCGGCATCGAAATCCACAAGTACGGCGCCCACCTGTTCCACACCTCCAACAAGCGGGTGTGGGACTACGTGAACCAGTTCACCGAGTTCACCGGCTACCAGCACCGCGTCTTCGCCAAGCACAAGGGCCAGGCGTACCAGTTCCCCATGGGCCTGGGACTGCTGTCGCAGTTCTTCGGCCGCTACTTCACCCCGGACGAGGCCCGCGCGCTGATCGCCGAGCAGTCCGCCGAGATCGACACCAAGGACGCCTCCAACCTCGAAGAGAAGGCCATCTCCCTGATCGGCCGCCCGCTCTACGAGGCGTTCATCCGCGACTACACCGCCAAGCAGTGGCAGACCGACCCGAAGGAGCTCCCGGCCGGGAACATCACCCGCCTGCCGGTCCGCTACACCTTCGACAACCGCTACTTCAACGACGACTACGAGGGCCTGCCGAAGCACGGCTACACCGCGTGGCTGTCGAAGATGGCCGAGAACGACCGCATCGAGGTCCGCCTCGACACCGACTGGTTCGAGGTGCGCGACGAGATCCGCGCCCAGAACCCCGACGCCCCGGTCGTCTACACCGGCCCGCTGGACGCCTACTTCGACTACGCCGAAGGCGAACTCGGCTGGCGCACCATCGATTTCGAGACCGAGGTGCTCGAAACCGGTGACTTCCAGGGCACTTCGGTGATGAACTACAACGACGCGGACGTCCCCTTCACCCGCATCATCGAGCCGCGCCACTTCCACCCCGAGCGCGACTACCCGACCGACAAGACGGTCATCATGCGCGAGTTCTCGCGCTTCGCCCAGACCGGCGACGAACCGTACTACCCCATCAACACCCCCGACGACCGCGCCAAGCTGCTGGCCTACCGCGAGCGCGCCAAGGCCGAGACCGCGTCGGCGAAGGTGCTGTTCGGTGGCCGTCTGGGCACCTATCAGTACCTGGATATGCACATGGCCATCGGCGCCGCGCTGAGCATGTTCGACAATGTGCTGCGCCCGCACCTGGAGTCGGGTGCGCCGCTGGTGGACACCGCCGAATGACCGCCCAACTCACTCGGGAAGACATGAGCACCGAGACTCGCGCCGTATCCCTGCTCCAGCGCATCATCCTGCCCCGGCCGGGTGAGCCGCTGGACGTCCGCAAGCTGTACCTCGAGGAATCCGACACCAATTCCCGTCGCGCGCATGCCATCACGCGCACCGCGCTGGCCATCGGCGCGGAGTCGGAGGTGTCGTTCTGCACCTACTTCAACGCGGTCCCGGCCAGCTACTGGCGGCGCTGGAGCGTGCTGAAGTCGGTCGTGCTGCGGCTGGAACTGTCCGGCCACGGCCGCGTCGACGTCTACCGTTCCAAGGCCGACGGCTCCCGAATCCACGTGCAGGGCAACGAGTTCAGCACCCCGGGCGAGGGCGCGGCCGCCGCGGACTTCGTCGAGTTCGAGGTGGACCTGGGCCCGTTCGAGGACGGCGGCTGGATCTGGTTCGACATCACCACCGACAGCCACGTCGAAATGCGCAGCGGCGGCTGGTACGCGCCCATCGAGGCGCCGGGCGAGGGCAGCATCGCCGTCGGCATGCCGACCTTCAACCGCCCCACCGACGCGGTCAAGACGCTGACCGCGCTGGGCTCCGACCCGCTGGTGCTGGAGAAGATCAAGGCCGTCATCATCCCCGACCAGGGCACCAAGAAGGTCGTGGACGAGCCCGGCTTCACCGAGGCCGCGGCCCGCCTGGCCGGTCGTCTCGCCATCCACGACCAGCCGAACCTCGGCGGGTCCGGCGGCTACAGCCGCGTCATGTACGAGGCGCTCAAGACCACCGACGCCGAGTACATCGTCTACATGGACGACGACATCGAGATCGAGCCGGACTGCATCCTGCGCGCCCTGGCCTTCTCGCGCTTCGCCAAGTCGCCCATCCTGACCGGCGGCCAGATGCTCAACCTGCAGGAGCGCTCGCACCTGCACGTGATGGGCGAGGTGGTGGACCGCTCCATCTTCATGTGGACCGCGGCCCCCAATGTGGAGTACGACCACGACTTCGCCAAGAACCCGCTGCGCGACCGCGACAACTCCAAGCTGCTGCACCGGCGCATCGACGTCGACTTCAACGGCTGGTGGACCTGCGTCATCCCGCGCCACGTGGCCGAGGAGATCGGGCAGCCGCTGCCGCTGTTCCTCAAGTGGGACGACGCCGAATACGGTTTGCGCGCAAGGGAACACGGCTACCCGACCGTCACCCTGCCGGGTGCGGCGGTGTGGCACATGGCCTGGTCCGACAAGGACGACGCCATCGACTGGCAGGCCTACTTCCACCTGCGCAACCGCCTGGTGGTCGCCTCGCTGCACCTGCCCAACGACGGCCGCCCGATGGTGGTCAACACCATCAAGGCCACGCTGAAACACCTGCTGTGCCTGGAGTATTCGACGGTCGCCATCCAGAACGAGGCGATCCGCGACTACCTCGCCGGCCCGGAGAAGCTGTTCGAGCTGCTGCCGACCGCGCTGGGCAAGGTGCACGCCATGCGCAAGGAATACCCGGACGCGGTCGTGGTGCCGTCCTCCACCGAACTGCCCCTGGCCTCGCGGGCCGAGGTCGGCGCGGTCGGCGAACCGGGCAACCCGCTCGCCAAGGTGGTGCGCCTGGGCAAGGGCGTGCTGCACAACTTCCGCAAGGCCAACCCGAAGCATCACGACACCCCGCAGTTGAACGTGCCGACCCTGGACGCGCGCTGGTTCCTGCTCTCGCAGGTCGACGGAGTCACCGTCACCACCGCCGACGGCCGCGGCGTCGTCTACCGTAAGCGGGATCCGCGCAAGGCCAAGGAGCTTTTCACCGAGGCCATGCGCCTGCGGAAGGAGCTGGCCGAGCGCTTCCCGGAGGTGCGCGAGCAGTATCGTCGCGCGCACGCGCATCTCACCAGCCAGGCCGCGTGGGAGAACGTCTTCGGTATCGACACTTCCGCCGCCCAGACGAGGAATGAGCCCAAATGACGGCTGCACAGCCAGCTTCCGGCGTGGACCGCGGACTGCACGCGGTCCCGGACGCCCCGGCGACTCCGGCCGCACCCCCGGCCGAGGTCAAGATTCTCAACCTGGTGCAGGGCACCATCGGACAGCACCCGGCGGTCGTGCGGGCCGCCCGCGGCATGTCCCACTTCGGTGAGCACTCGCTGGGCTGGATCGGCATCGCCGCGGTCGGCGCGCTGGTCGACAAGCCGCGGCGCCGCCAGTGGGCCGGGGTCGCGGTCGGCGCCTTCGGCGCGCACGCCGCGTCGGTGGTGATCAAGCGCATCGTCCGCCGCCCCCGCCCGAACGATCCGTCCGTGCAGGTCAACGTGTCGACGCCGTCGAAGCTCAGCTTCCCGTCCTCGCACGCCACCTCCACCACGGCGGCGGCTGTGTTGCTCGGCCGGTTGACCGGGCTACCCTTGCCTGCGGTGCTCGTCCCGCCGATGCTGCTCTCGCGGGTGGTCCTCGGTGTGCATTACCCCTCCGACGTGCTCGCGGGTTCCGCGCTGGGCGCAGCATCAGCCGCCGCCGTGCTCGCCGCCGAAAAGAGACTCGCGAAGTGACCGCCCAGGAAGAAGCCATCGTTGACATGAGCGAAGAGCCGACCAGCACCGACCTAGCAGAGGCGGTCGTCAAGGGACCGCCGAAGACGTTGGGCGGCGGCTTGATCAAGGCCATGCGCCCGCGCCAGTGGATCAAGAACGTGCTGGTCCTGGCCGCGCCGCTGGCCGCCGGCAAGACCGCCGCGGGCGATCTGGTGATCAGCGACGTGTCGGTGCTCGGCCACGTCGCTCTCGCGTTCGTGGTGTTCTGCATGGCCGCGTCGGGCATCTACCTGGTCAACGACGCCCTCGACGTGGAAGCCGACCGGGCGCACCCGACCAAGCGTTTCCGGCCCATCGCGGCCGGCGTGGTGCCGGTGAACCTGGCCTACGCGCTCTCGGCGGTGCTGCTGGTCGGCTCGATCGTGCTGTCCTTCGCCGCGAATTGGCATCTGGCCGTGGTGATGGCGGTCTACGTCGGCATTCAGCTGGCCTACTGCTTCGGTCTCAAGCACCAGGCGGTGCTGGACATCTGCATCGTGTCGTCGGGCTTCCTGCTCCGCGCGGTCGCCGGCGGCGTCTCCTCGGATATCCGTCTGTCCCAGTGGTTCCTGTTGATCATGGCTTTCGGTTCGCTGTTCATGGCGGCCGGAAAGCGTTACGCCGAACTGAAGTACGCGCTCGACACCGGCGCGAAGATCCGCAAGTCGCTGGAGTACTACACGCCGACCTACCTGCGTTTCGTCTGGACCCTGTCGGCCACCGCGGTCGTCGTGTTCTACGGTCTGTGGGCGTTCGAGCAGGATCGCGCCAAGGACACCATCTGGTTCGCCATCTCGATGATCCCGTTCGTCATCGCCATCATGCGGTACGCGGTGGATGTCGACGGCGGCGAAGCGGGTGAGCCGGAAGAGATCGCCCTGGGGGATCGTGTCCTCCAGTTCCTCGCAGTCGCCTTGATCGGAGCTCTGGGTGTCGCTGTCTATCTCACCTGACGTGGTAGAGGGAGAAGAGCGAGAGACGGGCGCGCCGACGGCACAATTGCCGGTCGGTCGCGCCCGTCGGCGTGCGGACGACTCCGCGCGCGGTGCCTCGCGACTATCCCGAGCCACGTTCATCGGTGGGATCGCACTGACCGCGACACTGTTCGCGGCCGGTGCGTGGCAGCGGCGCTGGATCGCCGACGACGGCCTGATCGTCCTGCGCACGGTGCGAAACCTGCTGGCGGGCAACGGTCCGGTCTTCAACGCGGACGAACGCGTCGAGGCCAATACCAGCACGGCCTGGACCTACATCGTCTACTTCTTCAGCTGGCTGACCCAGGCCCGGCTGGAATACGTGGTGCTCGGGATCGCGCTCACGCTGTCGGTGCTGGCCATCGTGTTCGCGATGCTCGGCACCGCCCGGCTGTGGGGCGGAACGGGTTCCGCGCTGCTGCTCCCGGCGGGCGTGCTGGTCTACATCGCGCTGCCCCCGGCGCGCGACTACGCCACCTCCGGACTGGAGTCCTGCCTGGTCATCTTCTGGCTGGCGGTGCTCTGGTGGGCGATGGTGCGCTGGAGCCAGGCCGAGAAGGTGCGCCCCGCGGGCTTTCTCGCACTCGTCTTCTTCGCCGGATTGGCCCCGCTGATCCGCCCGGAGATGACACTGGTCGGCGCGCTCGCGCTGCTCATGCTGTTCTGCGCCCCGGTGCCCGAGACCCGGTTGCGGCCCTGGCAGTTCCGGGTGCTGATCGTGGTGGTCGCCGGGCTGCTGCCGGTGGCGTACCAGATCTGGCGGATGGGCTACTACGGCCTGCCCTACCCGAACACCGCGGTGGCCAAGGACGCCGGCGGCGCGAAGTGGGGTCAGGGCCTGGTCTACCTGTGGGATCTGGTCGGGCCCTACTGGCTGTGGCTGCCGCTGCTGGTGCTGCTGGTGGCCGGTGTGGTGGTCGGGCGGCAGCGCCGCGACCAACTCTCCGGTTCCCATTACCCGGGCGAATCCCGGAAACCCGGATGGCGCGGGCGAATCGACGCCTTCAGCCACTGGCTGCGGACGCCCGCCGCGGTGGTCGCGCTCATGCTGGGCAGCGGATTCGTGCTCACCGTCTACGAGATCCGGGTCGGCGGCGACTTCATGCACGGCCGCATGCTGCTGCCGCAGGTGTTCTGCCTGATCCTGCCGGTGGCGGTGCTGCCGCTGCGGCTGCCGCGCCAGGCGGCGGCGGGTGGAACGCGCCGGCTGGACTGGGCTTTCGCGATCGTGCTGGCCGCGTTCGCCGGAACCACCGGCTGGGCGTTGTTCGCGGCGGACACCACCGCGATCACCACCGGCACCAAGATCCGGGCCAACGGCATTGTGGACGAGCGCATCTACTACGTGCTCAACACCGGCCACGATCACCCGATCCGGGCCGAGGACTACCTGGACTACCCGCGCATTCGCGCCATGGTCCGGGACATCGCGAATTCGCCGGACGGCGCGCTGCTGCTCAGCTCGCCCTCGTTCATGAACTGGTACCTGGTGCCCGCCCCGGTCCCCGAGGGCAATCAGGAGCACGTGGTGTTCTTCCTGAATCTCGGCATGACCAGCATGAACGTCCCGCTGAACGTGCGGGTCATCGATCAGATGGGCCTGGCGTATCCGCTTGCCTCGCACACCGATCGGCTGACCGACGGTCGTATCGGCCACGACAAGAACCTCTACTCCGACTGGGTGGTCGTGGACACCGGCATGGTGGACAAGCATCCGTGGATGCCGTGGTTCCTGGACGAGAAGTGGACCACGCAGGCTCGAACCGCGCTGTCCTGCCCCGCGACCCAGGACATGCTGGCCTCGGTGCGCGCGCCGCTGACCTTCGACCGCTGGCGGCACAACGTGATGCAGTCGCTCGATTTCGCCAAGTACCGGATCGATCGGGTCCCGAAGTACGAGATCCAGCGCTGCGGTTTGGTCGACCCGACCCAGCCGCCGCGGTAATCGGACCGACCAGCAGGTAATCGAACAGGCAACAGCCCCGTATCCGTCGGATGCGGGGTTGCTTGCGCTGTACCCCAATTGATTTGGGCGTTTTGTCACGAACTGGAGATGAAATTTGAAATTCTGTCTCAATTAGGTAACGCCTGGCAGGTGGTTCCGCGATACGCTACTCGACAGGCCGCTGCGGGTGATCTTCCTATGTGTCACAGCGGATGTCATGAGTTTGGAAGGGCCGGAACAACACGATGCCTAACGCTGCCACCGCGAGTGGAAAACGGGGAGCTCGACCGAGGCGAGCGTGGTTCACGAGGGCGACATTCGGCCTGGCCATGGCGCTCATGCTGCCGTTCGGGGCGTCGGTGGCGGGCACCGGCGGCACCGCGCAGGCCGCGCTGAATCCGGCCGGTTTCGATTTCTACGTGGATTCCGCGATGGGCCCGATCAAGTCGCGCGTCTTCCGCGCCAATGACGGCAACACCAATCGGGTGGTCTACCTGCTCGACGGCATGCGCGCCCGCGAGGACCTCAACGGCTGGGAGATCGAGACCAATGTCGCCCAGGCGTTGATGGACGCCAATATCAATGTGGTGATGCCGGTCGGCGGCGCGTCCAGCTTCTACGCCGACTGGACCCAGCCCAGCACCTTCCTGGGCATGAAGCCCGGCACCGCGCCGGGCGACGTGACCGGTTCCGGCGCCTCGTCGGTGTTCTCGGGTGGCCCGGGCAAGTCCTACACCTACAAGTGGGAAACCTTCATCACCAGCGACCTGCGCAACGCGCTGCGGGATCGCCTGGGGTTCAGCCCGAATCGCAATGGCGTGGTCGGCGTCTCCATGAGCGGCAGCGCCGCGCTCATGCTGGCGGCCTTCCATCCGGACCAGTTCAGTTACGCCAGTTCGAATTCCGGTGTGCCGAACATGAGCACCCCCGGGATGCGGGCGGCGATCCGCGCCGCGATGCTGGACTGCGGTGGTTACAACGTCGATGCCCTGGCGTCGTCGGAGGCCAGATGGCAGCACCTGGACCCGGCCGTGTTCGCAACGCGGTTGAAGGCCAACAACACCCGGCTGTGGATCTCCGCGGCGAGCGCCATTCCGGGCGGCGGCGACATTTCCGCGATGGCGACCAAGGAAGGCATGGGCATCGAGGCGGTGGCGCTGGCGAGCACCCGGATGTTCCAGGCCCGCTTGGCCGTCGTGGGTCTCGGCAATGTCACCTACGACTTCCCGCCCACCGGCATCCACAACTGGCACACCTGGGAGCCGCAGCTGATCAAACAATTGCCGGATCTCTCCTCACACATCGGGTGATACGCCGGGTTTTGTCTCGAGCCCTGTATTAATGAGCAGCTCAGGGCGCGTTTCCGGCAAACTGTGGCGCCCGTCACTTCTGTCACGAACCGATAACGAACAGTTCGCTAACGCACGATAGGCTCCCCGAGACCTTTCGCCGGGCGATGACCGAACCGGCGGAATTGCACGGAATGAACAGGACACGAAAGGCCGGACAAAGGCATGCGAGGCGAGTGGATTAGACGTCCAGCGATGGGCGGCGGATGGCTGAAACGATCGGCACTCGGGCTCGCCGCGGCCCTCATGGTTCCCCTGGGCGCGTCGGTGGCCGGCGTCGGCGGCGTCGCGCACGCCGCCTTCAACCCCGACGGGTTCGATTTCTGGGTCGACTCGGCCAGCATGGGCCCGGTCAAGACCCGCGTCTTCCGCGCGGCTGACGGCAACACCTCGCGTGTCGTCTACGCCCTCGACGGCATGCGTGCCACCCAGATCCTCAACGGCTGGGAGAACGACACCGAGGTCGTGCGCGCGCTGACCGCCGCGAACATCAACGTCGTGATGCCGGTCGGCGGCGAGTCCAGCTTCTACGCCGACTGGGCCGAGCCCAGCTCCATCCTCGGCATCGGCGGCGGCAGCGGCTCGGCCGGTTCCTCCTCGGGCTCCGCCTCGGGCTCGCAGTCGGGTTCCGGCGCGTTCGGCCTGTTCGCCGGTGGTCCGGGCAAGAGCTACCGCTACACCTGGGAAACCTTCATCACCCAGGACCTGCGCAACGCGCTGCGCGACCGGCTGGGCTTCAACCCCAACCGCAACGGCGTGTTCGGCCTGTCCATGGGCGGCTCGGGCGCGCTGACCCTGGCCGCCTACCACCCGGACCAGTTCAGCTACGCGGGCTCGTTCTCCGGCTACCTGAACGTCTCGGCGCCGGGCATGCGTGAGGCCATCCGCGTCGCCATGATCGACGCCGGCGGCTACAACGTGGACTCGATGGCCCCGCCGTGGGGTCAGCAGTGGCTGCGCATGGACCCGTTCGTGTTCGCGCCGCGCCTGATCGCCAACAACACCCGCCTGTGGATCTCCGCCGCCAGCGCCATCCCGGCCGCGGGCGACGTCAGCGGCGTCATGTCGGTGATCCAGGGCATGCCGCTGGAGGCGCTCGCGCTCGCCAACACCCGGGCCTTCCAGGTCCGGATGGCCACCCTGGGCGCGCAGAACGTCACCTACGACTTCCCGGCCAGCGGTGTGCACAACTGGCGGAACTGGGAGGCCGAGGTCTACCGCATGATCCCGGATCTTTCCAACAACATCGGCTAGAAAACCGCGCTCAGCGCGTAAAGTCCCTCGGGCGTAGGTCAAGATCTGGACTCGCCCGGGGGACTCGCGCGTTGACACGCCCGACACGCCGACCCGGACGTCCGATACTTGAGCAGTTCCGAAGAGAAGATCGTTCTGCTGGATCGTCTGTGCTCCGATGAGAGGCTGGGTCGATGCGGGTGCGTGGCTTCAAACGAACTGTGCTGGGTATCGCGACGGCGATGCTGCTGCCGTTAGGCGCCGGGGTGGTCGTCTCCCCGCCCGCATCAGCCGGTTTCAATCCCTCGGGATTCGACTTCTGGGTCGATTCTCCCGAGATGGGCCCGATCAAGTCCCGGATCTTCCGAGCCAACGACGGCAATACCAACCGCGTCGTCTACGTGCTCGACGGTGAACGCGCCCAGGGCGACCTGAACGGCTGGGAGATCAACACCAATGTCGCCGAGGTCCTGCAGGGCTGGAACATCAATGTGGTGATGCCGGTCGGCGGCCAGTCCAGCTTCTACGCGGACTGGGATTCACCCAGTACGTTCTTCGGCGTCGCACCCGGCTCCGGCTCGTCCGCGCCGAATTCCGGATCCGGCATGACCGAGGCGCTGGGCGGCGGTGAGGGCAAGAGCTACCGCTACACCTGGGAATCGCTGCTCACCAATCAGCTGCGCTGGGCATTGCGGGATCGCCTGGGCTTCAATCCGAATCGCAATGGCGTGTTCGGATTGTCGATGGGTGGCAGTGCCGCCCTCACGCTGTCGGCGTACCACCCCGACCAATTCAGTTTCGCCGGATCGTTCTCCGGTTATCTGAACATTTCCGCGCCGGGCATGCGCGAGGGCATTCGCGCGGCGATGATGGACGCCGGCGGCTACAACGTGGACTGCATGGCGCCGCCGTGGGGCCCGCAGTGGCTGCGCATGGATCCGTTCGTCTTCGCGCCCACCCTGATCGCGAACAACACCCGCGTCTGGGTGGCGGCCGGCAGCGGTCTGCCGATGCAGCAGGACCTCGACATTCCGTTCGGCGCGGCCGCCGACCGCATCGTCCGCGGCACCCCGCTGGAGGCGCTGGCGCTGGCCAATACCCGCGCGTTCCAGGTCCGCATGATGTCGCTGGGCGCGAGCAACGTGGTCTACGACTTCCCGCCCGCCGGCCTGCACGCCTGGACCAACTGGCAGGACAACGCGTACCGGATGATTCCGGACATGTCGGCGAATATCGGCTGACGTCCGAAATCCGCGCCACCGCAACACGGTTCGACCCGAGTTCGCACGATGTTCGATCAGCGGCATGAGACGGTGTCTCATGCCGCTGTTTTGTTGTGCCTGGTCGGCGGGCATCGGAGGCATTGCCGTCCAGTGAGATTGGGGGCTGTCGATTACCTGCTGAGCTGTTGTAATAGGAATGGCGAATAGGCGGGTGGGTGACACAAGTCACTGGTACCGAATCGCTGTTTGCGCATAGGTGAAATGCGAGTTCGTGTACGCGTCAGTTGCGGTTCGCGTCAGTGCCGCGACACTCGCGAGTCGGCGTGTTTCTCATTGTGCCGAAAGATCATTCGGTCCTGTTGCCGAGAGTGGGCTCCGTGACATATTGTCACGCGGAACCAATCTGATGAGGTTGTCGGGGATCTCGCTGTCCGGTGATGTAGCGGCCGTTGTCGGCTGCACTCATGGGGCGGGTTGGCCGTCAGCAGCGAAGTAGCCGGAGTAAAAAGAAAGCAGGATTCATGAGGTTCGGCAGGAACGGGGGGAGTACTGCGGCGCGACCGACACGCGGTGCGGGTACATGGATGAGGCGGACGCTGGTCGCATCGGTCGCCGCTCTCGCGCTGCCGGCGGTGGTGGGCGGCGCTCCGGCGCAGGCCCTGCCCGCTCATGGCATCACCCACCGGATGAACCCGGGCGCCACCGAGGACCTGATGGTGCCCTCGAGCATGGGCCCGATCAAGGTCCAGGTCCAGTGGGCCCGCAACGGCGGCAACGGCGCGCTCTACATGCTCGACGGCATGGCCGCGCGCGACGACCGCAACGCGTGGAGCTTCGAGACCAACGCCAACCAGCAGTTCTCGAACGACGACATCACCCTGGTGATGCCGGTCGGTGGTCAGTCCAGCTTCTACACCGACTGGCTGGCCCCGAGTAACACCAACGGCCAGAAGTTCACCTACAAGTGGGAGACCTTCCTGACCAAGGAGCTGCCCGCCTTCCTCGAGGGCTACGGCGTCTCCCGCACCAACAACGCGGTCGTCGGTCTGTCGATGAGCGGTGGCGCCGCGCTCGCGCTGGCCGCCTTCCACCGCGACCAGTTCAAGTGGGCCGGCTCGTACTCCGGCGCGCTGAACGTCTCCGCCCCCGGTATGCGGGAGGCCCTCCGCGTGGCCGTCCTGCGCTGGGGCGCCTACAACATCGACTCGATGGCGCCGCCGTGGAGCCCGCAGTGGCTGCGCATGGACCCGTTCGTGTTCGCCCCGCAGCTGCGTGGTCTGCCGATGCACATCTCGGCCGGTGGCGCGCTGCCCGGTGAGTTCGACCGCCCGGCCAACGCCGGCGCGGTGTTCGACACCGGCGTCGGTATGGGCATCGAGGCGGTCTGCCTGCTCAACACCCGCTCGTTCCAGGCCCGCCTGGCGCAGCTGGGCATCCCGGCGGAGTTCGACTTCCCGGCCACGGGTACCCACTCCTGGAAGTACTGGGAGGCCGAACTGTGGAAGTCCCGCATCGGCATCCTGCAGGCGCTGAACGCGATCTGATCTTCCGATAGCCCGAATGCCGGTCACCCTCTGGGTGACCGGCATTCGCCGTTTCCCGGACGGGTTCGAAAGCTAATGTGGCACAGGTGGTATCGCGACGACGGCGCACGTGCCGGATCCGGGGGACGGTCGCCATCGCGGCGGCCGTCGCGATAGTGCTCACCGGCGGGCCGGTCCGGGCGGAACCCGCGCCCGCGGCGGCGCCCGCCATCACCCAGGTCACCTCGCTGGGGCCGAGACGTGTTGCGCTGTGGGTGGATTCGCCCGCCATGCACGGCCGGGTCCAGGTGCAACTGCTGCTGCCGCGCGACTGGGATGCCAAGCCTGCCGCCAAGTTCCCGCTGTTGTTCCTGCTGGACGGAACGCAGGCCGGTGATCAGGAGAGCGGCTGGACCAAAAATGCTGGGGCGCAAGGTTTCTACGCCGACAAGAACGTGGTGGTGGCGCTGCCGATCGGCGGCGCGGCGAGCTACTACACCGACTGGAGGCAGGCCTCGGAAGGCAGGACCAATCGGTGGGAAACGTTCCTCACCAAGGAATTACCGCCACTGCTGGAACACGATTGGCGCACCACCGATGTGCGCGGCATCGCGGGACTGTCGATGGGCGGTGCGGCCGCCATGACGCTGGCCGCGCGCAACAAGGGGTTCGCGCGTTTCGCGGCGTCGTTCTCCGGACTGCTCACGACCACGACCATCGGTATGCCGCAGGCGATCCAGCTCGCCCAGCGGGCGGCGGGGGAGAACAACGCCGACTTCATGTGGGGGCCGCCGGGCGCCGCGGAGTGGTCCGCGCACGATCCCTATGAACTGGCCGAACGGCTCAAGGGTGTCAGCCTCTACATCTCCAGCGGCACCGGGTCCGGCGGCGTCCGGGGTGGTGCGGCGATCCCCAGAGTGAGTACCGACTGGTCGGGTACGGCGCTGGAAATCCTGGCGCGCATGTCATCCCGGCAATTCGCGGCGAAACTCGACAAACTCAGCATTCCGGTCTCGGTGAACTACCGGGCGGCGGGTACGCACTCCTGGCCGTACTGGGATTTCGAGATGCGACAGTCCTGGCCGCAGGCCGCGGCCGCGCTCGGTGTGGAGCCGTGATCGAGCATGGCGTGGAGCCGTGATCGCGCATGGCGTGGAGCCATGATCGAAACACGCGCCTGCTGAACGGGATACCCGCCGATTACCTCCGAGCCGGCGGTAGAGTGCACCGTTGTCCGTGACTCCCGTCACGTCGGTGTGGTTCCCCCCTGCGGTTCAGGAGATCGATCTCTATGGCAGTACAGGGCGCTTCGTCATGCCCACAGCACGGTTCGGTTCGGCTCACCACGCGCGCCCGCGTCCGGCGATTCTGGCGGCGCGCCCTGGTCGCGGCCCTGGCGATGGCCGCGCTCCCGGCGCTGGCCGGACCCGCGGCCGCCATGCCCACGCACCCGGTGCACCGCACCCCCGAGGGCGGATTCGAGGAGCTGTTCGTGCCCTCGAGCATGGGCCCGATCAAGGTCCAGGTGCAGTGGGCGCGGCACGGCGGCAATGCCGCGCTGTACCTGCTCGACGGGTTGCGTGCCCGAAATGACTTCAATGCCTGGACTTTTGAGACAAATGCCCTGAAACAGTTCGCCGAGGACAATGTCACCCTGGTGATGCCGGTCGGCGGCCAGTCCAGCTTCTACACCGACTGGCGCGCGCCCTCGTCCACCAACGGCCAGAAGTTCACCTACAAGTGGGAGACCTTCCTGACCGAGGAGCTGCCCGCGTTCCTCGAGGGCTACGGCGTCTCCCGCACCAACAACGCGGTGGCCGGACTGTCCATGGGCGGCTCGGCGGCGCTGGCGCTGGCCGCCTATCACCGCGACCAGTTCAAGCACGCGTCCTCGTTCTCGGGCTATCTGAACATCTCCGCGCCCGGTATGCGGGAGGCGATCCGGATCGCCATGCTCGACGCGGGCCGGTTCAACGTGGATTCGATGGCCTGGCCGTGGAGCCCGCAGTGGCTGCGCATGGACCCGTTCGTGTTCGCGCCGCAGCTGCGCAATCTGCCGCTGTACATCTCCGCGTCGTGGGGCGTGCTCGGCCCGCACGACGACCCGGACTCGGCGACCGGACTGTTCAACACCGTCAATGCCGTTGCGCTGGAGACCTTGTCGATGGTGAACACCATGTCGTTCATGGGCCGCATGGAACAGCTGGGCATCGACGCGCACTACAACCTGCCGGTGCAGGGCACCCACTCCTGGGGCTACTGGCAGGACCAGCTGGCCGACGCCCGGCCCGACATTCTGGCCGCACTGGGGGCTTGACGCCGGGTCCGGGCCGGCAACTGGGCGTTTGCTGCGGAACGGCAGGTTTGCGTGTGTCCTACCGGAACTCACGCGGTTCCGGAGGTACAACACTAGTGTGGCTGGAGTTGTCCGTGGGATCAGAGCAGGGCGCATGCGCAGGATGGCATGCGCCATGGCAGCGGTATTTCCGCTGGCAGCGGGCACTTTCTTAGTGCCGGGGGTGGCGAGCGCCGCCCCCGAGGCCCCGACTCCGATCGCGTCGGTCCAGAAGATGAACTGGCTCAACGACCACCGTGTGAATGTCTGGGTGAACTCCCCGGCGACCGGCGGACCGCTCCAGATTCAGCTTTTGCTGCCGCGTGACTGGAACACCAAGCCGGACGCCAAATTCCCGGTCGTCTACATGCTCGACGGCCTGCGCGCGACCGACGACGAGAACGGCTGGACCAAGGACGCGGGCGCGGCCGGCTTCTACGCCGACAAGAACGCCCTGGTGGTGCTGCCCATCGGCGGCCAGTCCAGCTTCTACGCCGACTGGCTGGCCCCCGACAACGGCCACAACTACCAATGGGAGACCTTCCTGGTGAAGGAACTCCCGCCGCTGCTGGAGAGCCAGTTCCGGGCCACCGATGTGCGTGCGGTGGAGGGCCTCTCGATGGGCGGCACGGCCGCCATGATGCTGGCCGCGCGCAACCCGGGCTGGGTCCGCTCGGCGGCCTCCTACTCCGGGTTCCTCACCCTGACCTCACTGGGCATGCCGCAGGCGGTCAACTTCGCCATGCACGACGCGGGCGGCTTCGACTCGTCCAAGATGTTCGGGCCGCCGTCCAGCGCCGCCTGGAAGGAACACGACCCCTACGAGCAGGCCGAGAAGCTCAAGGGCACAGCGCTGTACGTCTCCAGCGGAAACGGCGTCGCGGGCACCACCGACCCGCTCTCCGACATTCCCGGCATCACCACCAACTACGCGGGTCTCGGGCTCGAGGTGCTGTCGCGGCTGAGCACCCAGAACTTCGTGGCCAAGCTCAACAAGCTGAACATCCCGGTCTCGGTGAACTACCGCGCCTCCGGCACCCACACCTGGCCGTACTGGGACTTCGAGATGCGCCAGGCCTGGCCGCAGACCGCGGCCGCGATCGGCGTGGACTCCGCCCCGGTCGACTGCAGGATCGGGGGCGCGATCGCCGCTGTGGCGCAGGGCAACAACTGGCTCGGCGACTGCCTCACCGGCGAATACCCGATGACCGGCGGCGTCGGCCAGGACTTCCGCGGCGGCCGGGTGATGTTCTCGCAGGGCACCGGCGCGCAGCCGGTCGCGGGCGCGATCGGCGGCAGCTACGCCGGATTGGGCGGGCCCACCGGCGCTCTCGGCTTCCCGACCGCCGGCGAGGGCGGGCTGCCCGACGCCCGCGGCCGGGTGCAGCACTTCCAGAACGGATCCATCTACTGGACCCCGCAGACCGGGGCCCAGGCGGTGCGCGGCGCGATCCTCGACGAATGGGCCCGGCAGGGCTTCGAGCGCGGCCCGGCGGGTTATCCGAACGGGCAGGAGGCGCGCACGCCCCAGAAGGACGGCGTGGTCCAGGGTTTCGAGAACGGACCGGTGTACTTCACCGCGAAGACCGGTGCGCATCTGGTGCAGGGGCTGATCCTGGGCAAGTACGCCCAGCTCGGATTCGAGAACAGCCCTTACGGTTTCCCGACCAGCGGTGAGCAGGGACTGCGCGACTTCGGCCGCTACACCGCCTTCGAGGGCGGCAATATCTACTGGAGCCCGCTCTCGGGCGCCTGGGGCGTGCGCGGCGGCCAGATCATGGACGCCTGGGGCGCGACCGGATTCGAGAACGGACCGCTCGGCTTCCCGATCTCCGACGAGGGGCAGACCCCGGGCGGCCTGCAGCAGACCTTCCAGGGCGGAACCATCACCATCCGCGACGGCCGCGCCACCGCGGCCACCCACGACGGGCGGCCCATCGCCATTCCCGGCAGCGAGGCCCCCAAGCCCGACCCGGCCCCGGCCGCAGTTCCGGCGGCCACCCCGGCTCCGGCCAACGCTCCGGCTCCGGCTCCGGCCAACGTTCCGG